>CP099829.1:0-196478 GCA_029851305.1 Candidatus Shikimatogenerans bostrichidophilus
TTATAATTTTGTTGTGTGTTTTTTTTTAACATTTTTTTTTAAACTTATTTTTAAACATAAACCTTTTAATTCTTTTATTAATACTTTAAATGATTCTGGTATATTAGGTGTAGGTAATGGTTGCCCTTTTATTATAGACTCATATGTTTTTATTCTACCTTCTATATCATCAGATTTTATAGTTAATAATTCTCTTAAAATATTAGATGCTCCATATGCTTCTAATGCCCAAACCTCCATTTCACCAAATCTTTGACCACCTAATTGAGATTTACCTCCTAAAGGTTGTTGTGTAATTAAAGAATATGGACCAATAGATCTAGTATGAATTTTATCATCAACCATATGTCCTAATTTTAACATATAAATTATACCAATTGTTATTTTATTTTGAAATTTTTCACCACTTATCCCATCATATAAAGTATATCTGCAAAAATTTTTTATTTTTAATTTTTTTAAATATTTATGTAAAATTTTTATAGTACATCCCTCAAAAATTGGAGTATAGAATTTTTTTTTAGTTTTATAACCTATATACCCTAATATTGACTCTAATACTTGTCCTAGGTTCATACGAGAAGGTACACTTAATGGATTTAATATTATATCAACTACAGTTCCATCTTCTAAAAATGGCATATCTTCATCTCTCACAATTCTAGCGACTACTCCTTTGTTACCATGTCTACCAGACATTTTATCTCCAACTTTTAATTTTCTTTTTTGAGCGACATATACTTTTACTGTTTTTATAACTCCAGGAGGTAATATATCTCCTATTAATAATTTTGTAATTTTTTTTTTATTTTTATTCCTTAAAAGACAATAAGAAATATTAAAATTTTTTATTAATGTTTTAACTAGTTTTTCAAGTTTTCTTTTTATATTTAAAATTTTAAATAGTTTCTTTTTTTTTAATAAATATATTAAAATTATATTATCAAGTAATGTATTCTTTTTATAATATATTTTTCTTATTATATTATTTTTTAATATTTTAATTTTTATTCCTTTTTTTATTCTATTCTTTTTTAATAAATTGAAAAGCTTTAAAACAAAAATTTTATTTAATTCTTTTAATTTAATTCTATATTTTTTTCTAATTTTTTTTATTTTACTTTGATCTTTATTATATTTATTTTGTTTATATATTTTAACATTTGTAACTATTCCATATAAATATGAAGGAGCTCTTAATGAAACTTCTTTAACATTACTAGCTTTATTCCCAAAAATAGATTTTAATAATTTTTGTTCAGGAGTTATATAAGTTTCTTCTTTAGGTATAATTTTTCCTATTAAAATATCCCCAGGTTTAACTGTAGACCCTATTTTTATTATTCCATTATCATCTAAATTTTTTAATTCATTACTATTAATATTAGGTAAATCTTTTGTAAATTCTTCATAACCATATTTTATTTTCTTTAAACTTAAAGAAAATACTTCAATATGAATAGAAGTAAAGCTATCTTCTCGTAATATTTTTTTAGATACTATTATAGCATCCTCAAAATTATATCCCCTCCATGACATAAAAGCTACTAATAAATTTTTACCTAAAGATAAAACTCCATTTTTATTAGCAAAACCTTCACATAATATTTGATTTTTTTTTATGATTTCTCCCTTTTTAACAATAGGCGTTAAATTATAACAAGTATTTTGATTAGTTCTATTAAATTTAGGAATTTTATGAGTATAAGTTATATTATTAAAAGTAGTGTTTATAATTTTTTTTTTATATTTATATTTAATAATAATTTTTTTTGAATCTACATATTTAACTATTCCATCTTCTTTAGCATTAATAAAATTTTTATAAAAATAAATTAATTGTTTTTCCACACCTGTTCCAACAATGGGTTCTTCTAATTTTAACAATGGTAAAGATTGTCTCATCATATTTGATCCCATTAAAGCCCTATTAGCATCATTATGTTCTAAAAATGGAATTAAAGATGCCGTTAAAGACACCATTTGATTTGGAGAATAATCTATATAATTAATTTTATTTATATTAGTTAATATATTTTCATTATTTCTTCTTACTACAAACTTTTTTTTATTTTTATAATATAAATAAATATCATGTTGACCTATATTCATATCCTTTTCTTCATCTGAAGTTAAAAAATATATTTTATTTTTAACTTTCCCATTTACAACTTTTTTATATGGAGTTTCTAAAAACCCTAAATTATTTATATTTGCAAATAAACATAATGAATATATTAACCCTATATTAGGGCCTTCTGGAGTTTCTATTGGACATAATCTTCCATAATGGGAATAATTTACATCACGAGCTTCAAAACTTGCTCTTGATCTTTTTACCCCCCCTGGTCCTAATAGTGTAATTCTCCTTTTATGAGTCATTTCTGATAAAGGATTCGTTTTATCCATAAATTGAGAAACTTGACTAGTTCCAAAAAAAGAATTAAGTATAGAATTTAAAAGCTTAGAATTAATTAATTTTTTAAAATTTAATTTATAATATTCTTTTATGTTAATTCTTTCTTTTATTATACTATATATTCTAGAAATTCCTATAGTAAACAAATTATATAGTTGATCTCCTACAGTTTTTACTTGTCTATTAGATAAATGATCTATATCATCTACTATATTTTTATTATTTAATAAAAATAACAAATAATTTAATATTTTTTTATAATCTAATTTAGTTAAATATAAATTTTTAATTTTTATATTAAATCTAATATTTAACTTATATCTACAAACTAATCCTAAATTATACTTATTAATATCATAAAACATTTTATTTATAAAAACTTTTGCAATCTCGATATTAGGAGGATAAGATGTTTTAAACAATTTATAAAAATAAATTATTGTTTCATCATAAGTTTTATTTATATCTTTATTAAAAATTTTGTTAATTATATCAAAATTATATTGATTAAAATTCTTACTATATACATAAATAGTATTAATTTTATTCTTTATTAATAATTTTATATTATCTTTATTTAAAACACTATTAGACTTTAATAAAATTTTATTTTTTTTATTAAAAATATTATTTACGTTCTTTTTTCCTATTATTTTATTTATATATTTTTTTTTTATCTCTACTTTTTTATATAATCCAAAAATTTCTAAAATTTCTTCATTCGTTTTATATCCAATAGCTCTTAAAAATGAAGTAATATAAATCTTTTTTTTTTTATTTATATAAGTATATATAATATTATTATTATCTGTTACAAATTCTAACCATGAACCATGCATTGGGATAATTCTAGCATAATATAATTTAACACCATTATAATCATAAGTTTTTCCAAAAAATATCCCAGGAGATCTATTTAATTGATGTATAACTACACGTTCTGCTCCATTAAAAATAAAACTACCATTATTCGTTATATAAGGACATGTACATAAATAAAACCTTTGTATATCATTTTTAATTATTTTATTTTTATTATAATAAGATATTTTAAATTTTACATAAATATTAATTCCATATGTAAGATCTTTATCAATACATTCATATACAGAATTTATAGGTGGATCTAAATAATATTTAATAAAATCTAATTTAAAACTTTTTTCTTTATTATATATAGGAAAAAATTTTTTAAATATTTGATATAAACCTTCTTTTTTTCTATTTATACATTCAATATCTAAAAATTTTTTAAAAGATTTTATTTGAATTCTTAAAAAATCTATATATTTTACATTTTTTTCTATTTTAGATATATATATTCTATCGTTACCCATTTATAAAAATAATATATTTAATTTATTTAGATATTTTTAATTCTATTTCTGCATCTACTTTTTTAAAATCATCTTGTATTTTTTTAGCTTCTTCTAATGCTATTGATTTTTTTATTAAACTAGGTACATTATCTATTAATTTTTTAGATTCTGTTAAGCTAATCCCAGTAATATTATTAATTAATTTTATTACAGGTAATTTAACTGTACCTAATGATTTTAAATAAATATCATAATAATTATTATCATTATTTTGTACTTCATTTTCATTTATATTATTATCGTTTATTTTTATTTCTTTAGTAGATATATTTTTATTAATGTTTTCTATATTGTATTTAATATTATATTTTTTTTCTAAAACATTATATAATTCATTTATTTCTTTAATATTTAATTTTACTAAAATTTTAGCTATTTTATTTATTTTTTTCATTTTTTATAGATTTTTTTTTTAACGCTTTTATTATATTTAAAAATTTACTATTATAATAATTTTTATAATAAATAATTAAATTACTAAATATATTTTTAAGATATAATAATATATTAAATAAAGTTTCTTCTTTTGATTTTATTAAACATAAACTTTTTAAATGTTTTTCTCCAAAATAAGTATAATCATTTAAATATGCAGCTTTTAAAATAGGATAAGTTTTATTGTCTATAGAAATTTTATGTTTTTTTATAATTATAGGACATATATTGATATTATTACTATACATAATAAATGTATTATTTATTAGTATTTTACATATATTTGTTTTTTTTCTTTTTTTTAATACTTTTTTTAATAAAGTATTTTTTACGTTCATTAATTTTATATTATTATAAAAACAATCTTTTTTAAATTTATAAAATAAATCAGAATTAAATTTATAAATACTTATAAAATATAAATATTTATATTTTTTAAAATATTTATTTACTTTATATAAAATCTTTCCTTTTTTTTTATTATACATTATAATATTATATTTATAATTTTAATTTTAAACTAGGACTCATTGTTGAATTTATATATATACTATCTATATATAAATTTTTACCATTAAATTTAATTGTTTTTAAATACTTTATAATAAAAGAAATATTTTTTATTATTTTTTCATTTATTATATTATTTTTACCTACAATTAAATGTAAAATTCCATATTTATCAGGCTTAATTAATAATCGTTTCCCTAAAATTATTTTTTTTATCATTTTTAAACTTTTTTTACTATAATTATCTATTATAGTATCTTCTTCATAACTTGGCATTAAATTTTTTACACCTAATATTCTTCCTAATTTTAACAATTTTTCCATATAATATTTATTAGAAATTATTAAATCAAATTTAGTCCATTTATATTTTTCTATTTTATTTATATAATTCATCCCTCCTACTAATTTTATCCCCATATTTAAAATTTTTTTTCTATAATATTTATCTATTAAAACTAATAAATTATATTTTTTACCATTAGAATGAGGTAAATATATAGTTTTTTTTAAATTAAAATTTTTAATATTTTTTATATCTAAATTAATAGTTAAATTTATAGTAGGAATAAATTTAGTAAAACTATATTTTTTTATAATTTCTAAACTTTCTTTTAAATTATAAATTTTATTCTTTTTATAATTTTCTATAATTTTTTTTAAATTTTTAGTTAATTTTATCATCTTTTTTTATTGTTACTCCTATAGATTTTAATGTTCCAATTATCATTGAAACAGCAGATTTTATTTTAAAACAATTTAAATCAGACATTTTATACTTTGCAATTTTATATATATCATTTAAAGTAACTTCTCCTATTTTTTTTTTATTAGGTTCATTAGATCCTTTATTAATATTTAGTAATTTTAAAATTTTATATTTAACTGTTTGTTTTTTAATTTTAAAATCAAATGTCTTATCTACATATACAAATATATTAACTGATAATAATTTATTAATTTTATCTTTAGTTCTATTATTAAAATTTTTACAAAAATCCATTATATTTACTCCAATAGCACCTAAGGATGGTCCTAATGGAGGAGATGGATTTGCTAATCCACCTTTTATATTTAATTTAATAATTTTTAAAATTTTTTTCATTTTTTTTTTATTTAAAATTTTTCAATTTTATTCAATTCAATTGTTAAAGAAATTTTTCTCCCCATTATATAAACTGATAATAATATTTGATTTTTCTTTTTATATATTTTTTCTATTACACCAGGTAATCCTTTACATACACCTTCTTTTATTTTTACGCTTTCTCCAACAAAACATTTAATATTAATTGTTTTATATTTTTTATTTTTACTTAATTTTATTAAATATTCTATATCATTATATTTTAAAGGTATAGGTAAATTATCAATACTTTCATTTAAAAAATTTATTACTCCATTTATTCTTTTTATTTCATAAAATATCATTCTATTTAATAATAAATTTATTATTAAATATCCTGGTAATAAATTCTTTTTTAATAATCTCTTTTTATTATTTTCTTTTTTTACTAATGTTTTAATAAATTTATATATTTTATATTCTTTTACATTATATAAAGATAAAATCCTTTTTATTTTTTCTATTATAACATTTTGATTTACTGTTCTAATTTTTAAAACATATAAATTATTTTTATTTAACATTTTATTTAAAAAATTTATAAATACACGGACGGTAAGACTTGAACTTACAACCTTCGGTTTTGGAGACCGATGCTCTACCATTAAGCTACATCCGTATCTGTTTATTTAATTAATTTAGTAATTTGACCTGCTCCTACAGTTTTTCCTCCTTCTCTAATTGCAAATTTCAATCCAATATTTAAAGCTATTGGTTGATATAATTTTACTTTAATTTTTATATTATCTCCTGGCATAACCATTTCAACTCCTTTATTTAAATATATAGTACCAGTAACATCAGTTGTTCTAAAATAAAACTGAGGTTTATATTTATTATAAAATGGAGTATGTCTACCTCCTTCTTCTTTTTTTAATATATATATATTAGCTTCAAAATGTTTGTATGGAAAAATAGTATTTGGTTCTGCTACAACCATTCCTCTACTTATATCATTTTTTTCAATACCTCTTAATAATAAACCTACATTATCACCAGCTTCTCCTTTATCTAAAATTTTTCTAAACATTTCTATACCTGTAACTGTAGTATTTATTTTTTTTTCTTTTCCAATACATTCTACTGAATCTCCAGTATTAACAATACCAGTTTCTATCTTACCTGTACATACTGTTCCTCTTCCAGTTATTGTAAATATATCTTCTATAGGCATTAAAAAAGATTTATTAATATCTCTAATAGGATCAGGTATATATTCATCTATTTTATCCATTAATTCATATATATTTTTTAGATATTTTTGATCTCCTTCTAAAGCTTTAAGAGCGGATCCCATTATAATAGGAGAATTATTAAATCCATAAGATTCCAATAAAGATTTAGTCTCTTCTTTTACTAAATCTATTAATTCTTTGTCTTCTATTAAATCTATTTTATTTAAAAATACTATAATTTTAGGTACTCCAACTTGTTTTGCTAATAATATATGTTCTCTTGTTTGAGGCATAGGACCATCTGTTGCCGCTATTACTAATATCGCTCCATCCATCTGAGCTGCCCCTGTAATCATATTCTTTATATAATCTGAATGGCCTGGACAATCAATATGAGCATAATGTCTTATTTTTGTCTCATATTCTATATGAGAAGTATTTATAGTAATACCTCTTTCTTTTTCTTCTGGAGCATTATCTATTGCACTAAATTTTTTTTCTTCAGCTAATCCTTTTAAAGATAAAGCTTTTGTAATTGCTGCTGTTAATGTCGTTTTTCCATGATCTACATGTCCTATTGTACCTATATTAAGATGAGGTTTATTTCGTAAAAATTTTTCTTTTGACATATTATAATTTTTTTTTAAGCGGGAAACGGGAATTGAACCCGTAACGATCAGCTTGGAAGGCTGACATTCTACCTATTGAATTATTCCCGCAAAATTATGGGGAGAGTAGGATTCGAACCTACGAAGATTATGAATCAACAGATTTACAGTCTGTCCTCGTTAACCGCTTGAGTATCTCCCCAATTAAATAATATATAATATAATAATATATATTAATACATTAATATTTATTTAAATTATAAGCCGATGGAGGGAATCGAACCCACGACTACGAGATTACAAATCACGTGCTCTACCAAACTGAGCTACATCGGCATTCGGCATTAAAAAGTATAATATATAATAATATATATATATTTATATATATATAATATATATTCTATTTAAAAAAATAAAATTAAAATGATATATAATCCCAAAATAATAGAAGCTAAATGGAAAAAAAAACATAAAAAATTTAATTTTTTTAAAATTAATAAAAATAGTAAAAAAAAATTTTATATATTAAACATGTTTCCTTATCCTTCTGGTTATGGATTGCACATAGGTCATAGTATAGGTTATATTTTTTCAGATATAATTTCTAAATATAAATCTGGATTAAAATTTAATGTATTAAATCCTATAGGATTTGATTCTTTTGGATTGCCAGCTGAACAATATGCTATAAATACGGGTAATCCTCCCATTAAAATTATTAATAAAAGTATAAAAAAATATAAAAATCAATTAAAAAATTTAGGAGTTTTTTTTAATTGGAAAAAAATTATAAATACATGTTCAAGCAAATATTATAAGTGGACTCAATGGATATTTTTAAAATTATTTAATTATTATTTTGATAAAAAAACAAATAAAGCAAAAAAAATAAAAAAATTAATAAATAAACTTAAAAAAAAAACTAAATGGAATAAATTAAATAATAAAAATAAAGAAAAAATATTAAATAAATATAGATTAGCTTATTTAAAAAAAAGTTATATAAATTGGTGTCCAAAATTAAATAGTGTTTTAGCAAATGAAGAAGTTGTAAATGGAAAAAGTGAAAGAGGAGGATATCTTGTTTTTAAAAAAAAAATGGTACAATGGCATTTAAGAATTACAAAATATATAAATAGATTATTAAAAGATTATAAATATTTAAATTGGCCTAAATATATAAAAAATATACAAAAAAAATGGATTGGAAAAAAAAAAGTTTATTTTTTCATTATAAAATTAAGAAATAAAAAACTAAAAATTTTTGTAAAAAAAAAATTTGATAAAATTTTTAATATAATATTTAATTTTCCTTCTAATTATATTGATTTTTTATTAAAAAGATATAAAAATAAAAAAAAAATTATTAACTTTATAAATAAAAAAAATTATTCTTTTAAAACTTATAAAATCTTAATAATTTTTAAAAATAGCTTAAAACAATCTATAAATATATATATTAGCAATTATTATAAAAATAATTATATTAAAAATATATATGTAGATACAAATAACAATAAATTATTTAATAATATAAAAAATAATTTTATAATAAATTTAAAAGATAAAATTATATATAATTTTTTATTAAAAAATATCTATATATATAATTTAAATGATTTAGTTTTTTCTAGACAAAGATATTGGGGAGAACCTATCCCTATTTATTATAAAAACGGAATACCTAAACCTATTAAAATAAAATATTTACCTTTAAAATTACCTTTTATTAAAAAGAATATATTTTTAAATAAAAAATTTCAATTAAATAAATTAAAAAAATGGACTTGGGATGTAAAAACCCATAAAATTACATATAATAAATTTATAAAAAAAAAAAAACATATATATCCGTTAGATACTAATACTATGCCTAGTTTTGCTGCATCTAATTGGTATTATTTAAGATATATAAGTCCAAAATATGATAAATTTTTAATTAAAAAAAAAGAATATAAATATTGGAAAAATGTAGATTTATATATAGGAGGAATTGAACATATAAATGGACATTTATTATATTCTAGATTTTGTAATAAGTTTCTAAAAGATATTAATATAGTAAATAATAAAGAACCTTATAAACAATTTATTAATCAAGGGACAATATTAAATAATACGTATAGTATTTACAAATATAAAAATAGATTTATTTCTTATGATAATATAAATAAATATAATATATCTCATTTACAAAAATTTTATATAGATAAAAAATATATAATTAAAAATAAAAAATTAGATATTAATAATATAAAAAAAAATAATATTTATAATTACACTTTTATTTTAAATAATAAAAATGAATTCTTATGTAAAAAAAAAATAGAAAAAATGTCTAAATCTAAATTTAATATTATTACCCCAGAAGAAATTATAAAAGTATGGGGAATAGATTGTTATAGATTATATCTAATTTTTTTAGGTCCATTTAATAAAAAAAAAATTTGGACTATTGATAAAATTAAAGGAATGAAAAGATTTTTATATAAAATTTGGAATTTTATTTTAAATATTAAAAAATATAAAAAATATAATAATACATATAATTCTATATTCAATAATTATATAAATAAAATTAATTTAAATTATAAAAAATTATTAATACATAAAAATATAAGTTTATTTATGAAACTATTAAATATTTTAATAAAAAAAAATATTTCTAGTATAAATATAAAAAAAAAATTTTTAATTTTATTATCACCTTATATTCCTTATATAACTGAAGAACTTTGGTATAAATTAGGTCAAAATAAAAGTATATTCTATGAACGCCAACCAATTATTAAATCAAATAAAAAAGAATATGTAAAATATATAATTATGATAAACAATAGAAAAAAAGATATAATATTTATTAATAAAAAGAATAACAATTTAAATTATATAAAACTAAAAATAAAGGAAAAAAAATATTTTTTTAATAAAAAAAATTTTTTTAAAAAATATATTTTTATAAAAAATAAAATATTAAATATTTTAATTTTACAAAAAAAAAATTAATTTTTTTTTTTTAAAACATGACACATTGCTACAGCTAAGCTATCTATAACATCTAAATTTTTGCTATAATTAAATTTAAAATTTAACATTTTTTCAATTTTATTTTTAATATCTATTTTATTTGAATTTCCATACCCTGTAATAATAAATTTTATAGTTTTAGGATAATATTTTATTATTTTTTTTTTATATTTTATAGCGGCTAATATAATAGCACATTTACATTGTATTAATCTTTTCATAGAAACGACATTTTTTCCTAAATATATATTTTCCATTACTAAGTAATTAGGATTATATTTTTTTATTATTTTTTTTATATATATATATATTATTTTTAATTTTATAATATAATTTTTCTTTTTTTTTAAATATATTTCTTTAAGTTTTAATATAATAATTTTTTGGGGGTTATATGATATAATTTTTATTATAGATAATCCCATAACATTTATTCCTGGATCTATTCCTAATATTATTTTATTATTCACAATTTTTAACTTTTTTGTATTACAAAATTATAATTTATATTATAAAAAAAGATTAAATAAAAAATATGATAAATCATCATAGTAAAATAATTATTTTAAAACCTAACTATTTTATTAAAAATAATGTAAAATTAGTTATTGATATATTATTAATAAATAATTTTATTTTGTTTCCTGGAATAATACTACCAATAAATATAAGAGAAAAAAAAGTAATTAGTCATTTATATTATAAAATATATAAGAGAAATAAATATTTAGGGTTATTAAATGTTAAAAATGTATATAATAATTATGATATTAAAAATATATATAAAATAGGAATAATAACTAGTATAATAAAGATTTTTAAAATGCCTGATTATAGTATTACTATTGTATTACAAGGTGTACAAAGATTTAAAATTATAAAAAAAAAAATTATACCAATATATATAAATATTTTATATAAAAGTAATGTTTTGGCTTTAAAAGAAAAAAAATTCTCATCAAAAGATAAAGATTATTATGGATATTTAAATAGTTTAAAAGAAAATTCTATTAAAATAATAAAATTTAATAATTATATTAATAAAGATATTATATATACTATAAATTATATTAAAAATATTTATTTGTTAATATTTTTAATTATTATACATTTTAAATTTGATACAAAAATAAATCAAATTATTTTAAAAGAAAATTCTATAAAAAAAAGATGTAAAATTTTATTAAAATTTTTGTTATTTGAAATAAAAAAAAATGAAATAAGTTTAGAAATTAATAATAAAGTTAAAAACGATATTAGTAAACAACAAATTGAATATTTTTTAAACCAACAAATTAAAGCTATTCAAGATAAATTAGGATATAATTATAATAATGAAATAGACAATCTAATTAAAATTTATAAAAAAAAAATAAAAAAATTATCAAAAGATGCTAAAAAAAAATTTAATAATGAATTATTAAAATTAAAAAAAATAAATCCTCAAATCCCAGAATATAGTATAATAAAAAATTATTTAGATTTTTTATTAAATTTACCGTGGAAAAAATATAGTAAAGATAATTTTAATTTAAAAGAAGCTATTAATATTTTAAATAACAATCATTATGGATTAAAAAGAATTAAAAATAGAATATTAGAATATTTATCTATTTTAAAGCTAAAAAAAAATATTAAATCTCCTATTTTATGTTTTATGGGTCCTCCAGGGGTTGGAAAAACTTCTTTAGGAAAGTCTATATCAAAAGTATTATCAAGAAAATATATTAGAATGTCTTTAGGTGGAATACATGATGAATCAGAAATTAGAGGTCATAGAAAAACTTATATAGGAGCCATGCCTGGTAGAATATTACAGTTAATAAATAAAGTAGGAACATCAAATCCTGTGTTTATTTTAGATGAAATAGATAAAATTGGTATAGGAGGATATAATGGAGATCCGGCATATGCAATGTTAGAAGTTTTAGATCCAGAACAAAATAAATCTTTTTATGATAATTTTTTAGAAATTGGATATGATCTTTCTAAAATTTTATTTATAGCTACTGCAAATGATTTAAATAATATTAATAATGCATTATTAGATAGAATGGAAATAATAAATATTAGTGGATATACTATAGAGGAAAAAATAAAAATTTCAAAAAAATTTTTATTACCTAAATTAATAAAAAGAAATGGATTAAAAAAAATTAAATTTAATATAAAAAATAAAAATATAGAAAATATAATTATTAATTATACATATGAATCTGGTATAAGAAATTTAGAAAGATGTATTGATAAAATTTTTAGATATATAGCAAAAAATATAGTAATGCATAAAAAATATATAACTAATATAAATAACAAATTAATATATAAAATATTAGGTCCTAATTATAGTATAAATAAATATGAAAAAATTAAAAATCCTGGTGTATCTATAGGTTTAGCATGGACAGGTATGGGAGGTGATATTATTTATATAGAATCTAGTTTGCTAAAAAAAGGAAAAGGTAATATTAGCATTACTGGAAATGTAGGAAAAATTATGAAAGAATCTATAATAATAGCTATAAAATATATAAGGTCTAATTATAAAAAATTTAAAATTAATATAAATCTATTTTCTACTTATGACCTACATATTCATGTTCCTGAAGGTGCTATACCTAAAGATGGGCCTTCTGCTGGAATAGCTATACTAACATCTTTAATTTCTACTTATACTAATATTAAGCTTAAAAATAATATGGCTATGACTGGAGAAATTACTTTAAGAGGTAGAGTATTACCTGTTGGAGGAATTAAAGAAAAAATTTTGGCTGCTAAAAGATCATATATAAAATATATAATTTTACCAAGAACAAATAAAAAAAATGTTAAAGCTATAAACAAGAAATATTTAATAGGATTAAAATTTTATTTTATTAATTATATGGATAAAATTATTGATATAGCTTTTTCTAAAAAAACATAAAAAAAATATGAATAAAAATAAAAAATATATAGTAACTGCTGCTTTTCCATATACTAATGGAAATCTACATATAGGTCATGTTGCAGGAGTTTTTTTACCTGCGGATATTTATTCAAGATACTTAAGAAGTATTAATAAAAAATTAATATTTATATCAGGGTCTGATGAACATGGAGCTTCTATTTTAATAAAATCTATTAAAGAAAATATTTCTCCACGAAAAATTATAAATAAATATCATAAAAATATAAAAGAGGATTTAAAAATTTTAAAAATATCTATAGATAATTATTACAGAACGTCTGATAAACTACATCATAAATATAGTAAAAAGGTTTTTAGTAAATTATATAAAAAAAATTTCTTTGAAGAAAAAACTACTTATCAATACTATGATAAAAAATATAAATTATATTTAGCAGATAGATTTGTAATAGGAATTTGTCCTAATTGTAATTATAAATTTTCTTATTCTGATCAATGTGAGAAATGTGGAAATATATTAAATGTCGGTGATTTAATAAATCCTAAATCTATTTTAACTAACAATACTCCAATATTAAAAAAAACTATTAATTTATTTATATCATTTAAAAGTAAAAAAGAAATGATATATAAAATTTTAAAATATTTTAAAAAAAAAAAAATAAATAATAAAATAATAAAAATTATATATAACTTTATAAAAACTGGGTTACAAGATAGATCTATTACTAGGGATTTAGAATGGGGTATTAAACTTCCTAATATAAAAAAAGAATATAAATTTAAAGTATTATATGTATGGTTTGAGGCTATATTAGGTTATATTACTAGTACTATAGATTGGGCAAATAAAAATAAAAAAAAATGGCAATCTTATTGGAAAAATAAAAGAACTAAATTAATAAATTTTATTGGTAAAGATAATATAATTTTTCATAGTATTTTTTTTCCTATAATAATAAAAAACTATAATAAAAAATATATAATTCCATATTATATAAATTCTAATGAATTTTTAAACTTAGAAGGTAAAAAGATTTCTACTTCTAAAAATTGGGCTATATTTATTAAAACTTTCTTTAAATATTTTCCAAATTTAATAGATAGCTTAAGATATAGTTTAATTATGGATATGCCTATTAATAAGGATAGCAATTTTACTTGGGAAAAATTTAAATTTTACCATAATTCAGAATTAATAGGTATATTAGCAAATTTTTTTAATAGAGTGATAGTTTTAATCCATAAATTTTGTAATGGTTATATACCTAATAAAATTTTATTGAAAAAAAAAGATAAATTAATTTTAAATAAAATTTATAAATATCCTAAAAAAATTGGAAATTTAATTTATACTTATGATTTTAGAAAAGCTTTATATAAATATATAAATTTAGCTAGAATAGGTAATAAATACTTATCTAAAAATAGTCCTTGGACAATTAATGATGTAATTAAAAGAAACACTATATTATATGTTTCTTCTCAAATTATTGGATATATAAGTCATTTGTCTTATATATTTATTCCTTATACTACTAAAAAATTTTTAAAAATTCTTAATATAAAACTATTAAAAATTATAAAATTAAAAAAAAATGTTTTGTCTTTTAACCATAAAATTAATAAACCTAAAATAATATTTAGAAAGCTTACAAATGAAGAAATTAATTATCAAAAAAAAATTTTAAATAAATTAAAAATTTAAAATCCTTTTATAACATATGTTAATTCTCCTTTTATTTTTTTATCTTTATATTTTTTTAAAATATTATTTATTTTACCTCTTATAATTTTTTCATAAATTTTAGAAATTTCTTTATATATAATTATATGTCTATTTCCCCCTATTATATTTTTTAAATTAATTAAAGTATTTAAAAACCTTTTTGGAGAATCATAAAATACTATAGTTATTTTTTTTTTTTTGATTAAATTTAATTTTTTTTTTATATTTTTTTTAGTTAAAAATCCAATATACATAAATTCATTTAAAGGGAATCCAGATACTATTAATGACGGTAAAATTGAATTAGATCCAGGTAAACAAGAAATATAAAAATTTTCTTTTATACAAGTTTTTATTAATAAATATCCAGGATCAGATATACTAGGGTATCCAGCATTTGAAATTAAAGCAATATTTTCAACATTGTTTCTATTTATATATTTAATAATATTATAAATCTTACTTTTCTCATTGTTTTTATTATATTTAATTAAAGGTTTTTTAATATTATAAGCTTTTAATAAAATTAAAGAATGATAAATATTTTCTACTATTATTAAATCACTTTTATTTAATATATATATAGATCTATAAGTTATATCTTTTAAATTACCTATTGGAGTTGGGATTATATATAATTTTTTTTTGCTTTTTAACATTTATATCTATAATTAAATTTTAATTTTTAAAATAAAATATAATGATTTTTTTTAAAAAAAAATATAGTCAACATATTTTAATAAATAAAGAAATAATATTAAAAATAATAAATTTTTTAAAAAAAAGATCAAATAAAATAAAATATGATTATATTTTAGAAATAGGAGCTGGAAGTGGAAATTTAAGTAAAAAGTTAATAAAATTGAAAAAAAAATGTATTTTAGTTGAAATAGACAAATCATTAATAAATAAATTAAAAAAAATAAATTATAAACAAGAAATTATTAATGAAAATATTTTAAATATTGAATTAAAAAAAATAAAAAAAAATAAAAAGTTTTATATTATAGGTAATTTTCCATATAATATTTCTTCTAAATTATTACTTTGGTTTATTAAAAATAAAAATTATATTGCAGAGATTATTGGAACTTTTCAAAAAGAATTTATAAATAATATTATTATAAACAATAATAATAAAAAATTAAAAATTTATAAGAGTAAACTTTCTATTTATTTTAATATGTTTTTTTATGTAAAAAAAATTTTTGATATTCCTAAAAATTATTTTTATCCTATTCCTAAAGTTGACTCTACAGTAGTAATTATTAAAAAAAAAAATAAAAAATATAAAATAAATATTAAACAGTTTTTAAAAATAATAAAAGAAGCTTTTTCATATAAAAGAAAAATTTTAAAAAATTCTTTAAAAAAAAAATTTAAAATTGAACATAAAGTATTAAAATCTAATTTATTGTTTAATAAAAGAGCTGAAGAATTATCTTTAAAAGATTATATTTATATATATAAATTATTAAAATATGGAAAAAAATAAATTTAACAGTATCATAAGCATTATAGGTTTAAGTAATGTTGGAAAGTCTTTTTTATTTAATAAAATATTAAATAATTATAAATCTATAATAAATAAAAAATTCCAATTTACTAGAAAATTAATAATAGATATTTTACATATTAAAAACAAAAAAAATTTATTAATAGATACTCCTGGGTTTTTATTTAAAAAAAAATATAAATTACATTTTTTTATGTTAAAATGTATAAAAGAATCAATAAATTTATCTAATATAATATTATATGTAACCCAAAATAAACAAATATTATTAAAAAAAGATATTTATTTTTTATCTAAATATAAAAATAATTTAAAAAATAAAAAAAAATTTTTAATAATATTTAATAATAATAATAAAACAAAAATAGACTTACTATATTTAAAATTTTTCAAAATAGATAATATTATTATAATACCCAATAATAAAAAAAAAATATATAAAAATTTAATAAAAAAAATATATAAATATATAAATAAAAAAAAAATATATTCTAGTTTTTATAATGATTATTTATATAATGAAAATTTTTTTATAAGTGAAATTATTAGAGGTTATATATATAAAATTTATAAAAAAGAAATACCTTATTCATCTGAAATTTATATCAATAAAATGTTAAAAGATAAAGATTATGTATATATAAATAGTCTAATTTATTTAGAGAAAAAATCTCAAAAAAAAATTTTTATAGGATATAAAGGGAAAAATATAAATTTATTAAGTTATTTAATAAGAAAAAAAATAAAAATAATATATAATGTTAAAAAAGTTTATATAAAATTTAATATTTTTATTATTAAATGGAAAAACAATAATAAATATTTAAAATTATTCCAATATTTATAAAATATTATAAAAAATAAAAATTATGAAAATAGTAATAATAAAAATTAATAATAATAATATAAAAAATATAAATAAAATAATAATTACATTAGGATTTATTCCTAAAATATCATATAAAAAAAAGCATATTACAAATTCAGATAAGATTATAATACATAGTAATTTAAATATTAATTATACTATTAATTATTTAAAAAAAAAAAATATATATACACTACTTAAAAAAATTAAAAAACCTATATTAGCTATATCAACTGGGTTACATATTTTATGTTATAAATATTTAAACACAAAATGTTTAAATATTTTTAAAGATGTATTAGTAAAAAAAATTATAAATATTAATAATAATAATGAAAATAATATAGGGGAAAAAAAAATTTATCATAACAATGATGATATAATTTTAACTGGAGTAAAAAAAAATAGTTTTTATCAATATTTTAATCATAAGGATTATATAAATATTGGAAAATATACGATTGCACATACCAACCATATTATATCTTACAGTGCGATTTTAAAAAAAAAAAATATATATGGACTACAATTTTTTCCTGAAAAATCTGGTATTTTAGGTAAAAAAATACTTAAAAATTTTATAAACTTAGTAAACTAAATATTAATAAATTAAATATATGAATAAAACATTTAAAAAGACTTTAAAACAAAAAAAATATAATTATGGCTTTTATACAAAAGTAAAATCTAAAACATTCCCATTGGGCTTAAATTCAATGATTATAAAACGATTATCTAAAATAAAAAATGAACCTAAATGGATGACTAAATTAAGATTAAAATCATATTATCATTGGAAAAATAATAAAAAATATCCAGAATGGGCTAATTTAAAATATAAAAAACTTAATTTTAATAAAATTAGTTATTTTTCAGGAATAAAAAATAAAAAAGATAAAAAAATAATAAAAACGTTTGATAAATTAGGTTTACCAATTAAAAATAATAAAAAAACTATTTCTATAGATTATGTTTTTGATTCTATAAGTATAAATACTACATATAATAAAATTCTTAAAAAACATGGAATTATTTTTTGTTCCATTAGTGAAGCTATAATAAAATATCAAAAATTAATAAAAAAATATCTAGGTAGCGTTGTCCCTTATTATGACAATTTCTATTCATCATTAAATACAGCAGTTTTTTCAGACGGGTCTTTTTGTTATATACCTAAAGGAATAAAATGTCCTATAGATTTATCTACTTATTTTAGAATAAATAATGGGAAAATAGGTCAATTTGAAAGAACATTGATAATAGTAGATGAAGGTGGATCTGTTAGTTATTTAGAAGGTTGTACAGCTCCTATTAGACAAAATAATCAATTGCACGCCGCAGTGGTTGAATTAATAGCTTTAAAAAATTCTAAAATAAAATATTCTACTGTACAAAATTGGTATCCTGGTGATAAACATGGAAAAGGTGGAATATATAATTTTGTAACTAAAAGAGGAATATGTAAAAAAAAATCTAAAATTTCATGGATACAAGTAGAAACTGGATCCTCTGTAACTTGGAAATATCCTTCATGTATTTTAGAAGGGGATAATTCAATAGGAGAATTTAGATCTATATCTTTATCCAAAAACTATCAACAAATAGATACAGGAAGTAAAATGATCCATATTGGGAAAAATACAAGTAGTTTAATAATATCTAAAGGTATATCTACTAATTATTCTAAAAATACATACAGAGGTTTAGTAAAAATATGTAAATCAGCTAAAAACTCTAAAAATTATACACAATGTGATTCTTTATTAATAGGAAACAAATGTAGTACATATACATATCCTAATATTATTTCTATGAATAAAACTTCTAAAATAGAACATGAATCTACTATATCTAAAGTTGAAGATGAACAAATTTTTTATTGTAATCAAAGAGGAATAAGTAAAGATAAAGCAATGTCTATAATAGTTAGTGGTTTTAGTTATAATATTATTAATAAATTACCTTTAGAATTTGCCCTAGAAGCAAAAGAATTATTAAAAATAGAATTAGAAAATTCTGTTGGTTAAACTAAATAAATATATATACATATGTTAAAAATTAAAAATTTATATAGTTCTATAAATAACACTTTAATTATTAAAAATTTAAATTTAAAAATTAAAAATGGAGAAATACATATATTAATGGGTCCTAATGGATCCGGAAAAAGTACTTTATCTTATATAATTACAGGAAAACCTAAATATAAAATCAACAAAGGGGAAATTATTTTTTGCAAAAAAAAAATTAATGAATTATCTCCAGACAAAATTTCTAAATTAGGTATTTTTTTATCTTTTCAAAATCCTATTGAAATTGATGGTATTACGATGTTTAATTTTTTAAAAATTTTAAAAAAAAAGAATAATTTTAAAAAGCTATATAAATTATGTAAAATTTTAAATATAGATAAAAAAGATTTATATAGATTTTTTAATTTAGGGTTTTCTGGAGGAGAGAAAAAAAAAAATGAAATTTTACAAATGTTAATATTGAAACCAAAATTTATTATTTTAGATGAAATAGATTCAGGATTAGATATAGACACTATAAAATACTTGTTTAAAATTATAAAAATTTATTTAAAAAACAACCCCAAATGTTCATTATTAATAATTACACATAATACTAGTATTATAAAATATATTATCCCTAATAAGGTTCATATTATATATAATGGTAGTATTATATTATCTGGTAATAGTGAATTAATATATAAAATAGAAAAAATTGGATATAATGGCTTAATAAAAAAAAAATACAATGACAAAAAATAAATATATTATTAATAATGTTAAAGATGATATTAATATTTTATTTTTTAATGGGAACTTTTTAAATATTAAAATTAAAAAAAAATTAAAAAAATATTATACTATAAAATATATTTTAAAAAAAGTTAAAAAAAATAATAAAAATAAAAAAAAAAATATAAATAGTAATGCTTTATCATCTTTAATTAATAATTTATATACATTAATATTATACGTAAAAAGTAAAAGTATCTATTTTAATAATAAAAAAAAATATATTAATTTAAATATTAACTTTATTAATTCTTTTTCTTTAATCAATAATATTAATATTTTATTAATAGTAGATAATAGAACATTTTTATTTATTAAAGAAAGTTTTAAAAATCTAAAAGGGAATATTTATATAATAAATTATTTATTTTTTAAAATTTATCTTAAAAAAAAAAGTAATGTTATCTATTTAAAATATAAAAAAAATGATTTTAGTATAAGTACTATTAATAATATTATTATATATCAAAAAAGGTTAACAAAATTTATTTTATATGATATAAATTTATATGAAAAATTTTCTTATAATAATATAATTATAAATAATTTATCTAATTATTGTTTAAGTAGAATATATAGTATAATTATTAGTTCAAAAACTCAAGTAACTAAATTTTATTTATTAATAAATAATAATTATAGTTTTTGCAATAATAAACAATATTATATAGGTATATATGATGGTTATTCTAAAAGCATATTAAAAGGTTTAATAAATGTTAAAAAAAATACTAAAAATAATATAAGTTATCAAAACTATAAGAACTTTATTTTATCAAATAAAGTTTATGTAAATTTTAAACCTTATTTAAATATTTATACAAATAATATAAAATGTTCTCATGGGGTTAACATTGGAAAAATTGATCAATTTTTTATTTATTATTTACAATCTAGAGGAATTAATTTATATAAAGCAAAAACTTTATTTTATTTATCTATATTATATAAAATAATTAATTTTAAAAAATTTAAAGGTATTATTAAAGATATTAAAAAAAAATTAAAATTAATTTTAAATTAAAACCATTATTTATGTTTAATAAAATAGAAATAAAAAAAATTAGATCTAATTTCCCAATTTTAAAAAAAAATATTATATATTTTGATAATTCATCTACTACTCAAAAACCAAAATGTTTAATAAATAATATTAAATATTATTATTATAATTTAAATTCTAATATAAATAGATATAATTATACGTTAAGTAATAAAACTACTGATTTAATAGATAAATGTAGAAATAAAATTAAACAGTTTATACATGCAAAAGATGCTAAAGAGATCATATTTACTAAAGGAACTACTGAATCTATTAATTTAATATCAAATAGCTTAAATTGGACTAAAAATGATGAAATAGTTATAACTGTATTAGAACATCATTCAAATTTTATTCCATGGCAATTATTATCTTATAAAAAAAAAATAAAATTAAAATTTATAAAAATTAATAAACTATATAATATAGATTTAAATGATTTAAAAAAAAAAATAAATAATAAAACGAAATTAATATCTATTACTCATATATCAAATGTCTTTGGAACTATATTACCTATATATTATATAGTAAATATAATAAAAAAAATAAATAATAAAATTTTAATTTTATTAGATGGGGCTCAATCTATTGCACATATTCCTATAGATGTACAAAAATTAAATATAGATTTTTTTGTATTTTCCGCTCATAAAATATATGGTCCTACTGGTTTAGGGGTATTATATGGTAAATATAATAAATTAAAAAAATTAAATAAATATCAAGTAGGAGGATCAATGGTAAAATATGTAAGTTTAAAAAAAACTACTTATTTAGATTTACCTTCTAAATTAGAAGCAGGTACCCCAAATATCTCTTCTATAATTTCTTTCTATTATGTAATTAAATTTATAGAAAAAATAAAAATATATAATATTAATATTTATGAAAATAAATTAATAGAATATACAAAAAATTTGTTATTAAATAATAATAAAATAATTTTATATGGAAAAAAAAATATTTATAATTCTTCTATTTTATCTTTTAACGTAAAAAACATTAATAATTTTGACTTAGGATGCTTATTAAATAAATATGGAATATGTGTTAGAACAGGATATCATTGTGCCCAACCTCTTTTTAATTATTTAAAAATAAAAAATGGAACTATTAGAATAAGTTATGGTTTATATAATAATAAAGAAGAAATAGATAAATTTTATTTTTTATTATTAAAACTAATAAAAATACTATAATTTTTTAAAAAATTTCTTTTCATCTAAAATTTTCTCTATAAAAGTATATTGTTTTTTTTTATTTTTTTTCATTACTATATATTTTATTTTTTTTTTCATATGTATAGATTATTATTATATTTATATTTCTTTATGTATAGTTCTTCTCCTAATTATATAATTATATTTTTTCAATTTTAATTTCTTATTTTTATTTTTTTTTATATTTTTAGTTGTATAATATCTAGATATTTTTTTAAATTTATTATTTTTTTTTTGTTCTATACATTCTAAAATTATATATTTTCTATTTTTTGACATATTAAATTAAATTTTTTAATCCTTTTTTTTTTATCAATCTTAATCCATATGTAGATATTTTCATTTTTATCCATTTTTTTTTTTGAATATCATAAATTCTTTTCTTAAAAATATTTATTTTAAACCATCTTTTTGTTTTGTTATTAGCATTTGATTTTCTATATCCACTTTTAGGTTTTTTATTTGTTATTTGACAAATATTTGACATTTTCTAATCATTAAAATAAAAATAAAGATAATAAAATAAATTATGGAATACAATACATCTAGAGAAAATATAATATATCCAGAATATGGTAGGAATATTCAAAAATTAGTAACTAAAATTAGTTTAATTCAAAATACCCAAATAAGAAATAAATATGCAAATTCAATAATCGATTTAATGGAAAAATTAAATAAAAAAATAAAAAATAAATTTTTAAATTATAAAAAAAAATTATGGGTACAATTATTTTTTATTTCTAAACAAAAAATTAAAATTAATAAAAAATATAAAATTAAAAGAAAATTTCTATTTCAAACCAAAAAAAAAGATAGACATATAGAATTAATGAAAAAGAAAATTAAAATTTCTAAATTTTATAATAAAAAATATAAATATTATGGAATAAATATTATTAATTTTTTTAAAAAAAAAATTATTTTTTTTAATAAAATTAAAATAAAATATATATGTAATATAGCAAATTATATGAAAAAAAATTATATAAGATGGAATAAAACTAAATATGTTGATGACATCAAAATATTACAAGATATTAAGAATATGTCTAAGGGAAAAATAAATTTATTTAGTTTTTTATAAATTTATTATATTTTTATATTATTATTTATATTTTATTATATTATTTTTTGGGTGGTTAGCTCAGTAGGTTTAGAGCGTTTGCCTTACAAGCAAAAGGTCACTAGTTCGAATCTAGTACCACCCATATATATAAATTTAAAAATGAAAAAATTATAAAGTGTTTACATTATTTAAATCTTTAAAAGCTTTTATTAATCTTTTTTTAAATTGTTTTTCACCATATCTTAAAACTATTCTAGGATCATAATATTTTTTATTAGATTTATTATTATTTATTTGGGATAATAAATATTTATTAGTCTTATTAATATATTTATAAATACCTTTTGTAAACGCATATTGTGTATCTGTATCTATATTCATTTTTACAACACCATATTTAATAGATTTTTTTATATCTTTTATAGATGATCCAGATCCTCCATGAAAGACAAAACATATAGGTTTATTATTAGTTTTATATATTTTTTTTATATATAATTGTGTTTTTTTTAAGATCTTTGTTTTTAATTTTACTACGTTAGGATTATGTATACCATGCATGTTTCCAAAAGATGCTGCTATTATAAAATTATTACTAATTTTTTTTAATTCTTTATAAGCATATTCTACATCTGTAGGACATGTATATAATTTAGATATATTTATTTTTTTATTATTAATATTATCTTCTTCTCCACCTGTTATTCCTAATTCTAATTCTAATGTTATATTCATTTCCTTCATTATATTAAAATAATATTTACATATATTTATATTATTTTTTATAGGTTCATTTGATAAATCTAACATATGTGAACTAAATAATGGTTTCCCATAATATTTAAAACTTTTTTTATTTTCTTTTAATAATCCATCTATCCAAGGTAAAAGATTTTTATTACAATGATCTGTATGTAATATAACAGTAGCTTTATAATGTTTTGATAATAAATGTACATGATAAGCACCAGAAATAGCTCCTAATATTGCTGATTTATTATCTTTTGATTTTCCAGCATTAAAAAGAGATCCTCCATAAGAAAATTGTATAATTATAGGGGCATTCATTTTAGCAGCAGTTTCTATAGCTGCATTTATAGTATTAGATCCGTGAACATTTACAGCAGGGATTGCAAATTTGTTTTTTTTAGCATATTTAAATAATTTATATACTAAATTACCGGTTAATACTCCATATGGGAATTTTTTATTCATTTTATATTTTTAAATGTTATATGAAAAATAATTATTAATATATAAAAAATATAATTTTAATTGTATAAAAAATATACTAATGTTAATTAAAAATATTAAAGAAATAAAAATAATTAAAGAGAATGCTAAATTATCTTCTAAAACACTAGGAGTATTAACTAATTATATTAAACCTGGTATTAATTTATTATTTTTAGATAAGATAGCAAAAGAATATATTATAGATAATGGTGGATATCCTGCATTTTTAGGTTTATATAATTATCCTTATACTATATGTACCTCAATAAATTATGAAGTAGTTCATGGATTACCAAGAAACAAGATTTTAAAAGAAGGAGATATAATTTCTATAGATTGTGGAGTATTAAAGAATAAATATTATAGTGATAATGCTTATACTTATGGAGTAGGTAAAATATCAAAAGAAAATAAAAATTTATTAAAAATTACCTTAAAATCCTTATATATAGGAATAAAATCTTGTAAAATTGGGTATAAAATTGGAAATATAGGATATCACATAAACAAATATATTACTAAAAAAAATAAAAATTTATATGTAGTAAAAGATTTAGTAGGACATGGTATAGGTACAAATTTACATGAATTACCTAACATTCCTAATTATGGTAAAAAAAATACTGGAATGTATTTACATAATGGGATGGTTTTTTCAATTGAACCTATGGTTAATATAGGAACTAATAAAATAAAATTAGATAAAGATGGATGGACTTATAAAACATCTAATTTAAAACCTTCAGCTCATTATGAACATAATATCGCGATTATAAACAATAAACCTGTTATATTATCAACTTTTAAATATATTAATAGAATATTAAAAAAAAATAAATATGCCTACAATACAACAATTAATAAGAAATAAAAGAAAATTAATAAAAAAAAAATCTAAATCCCCAGCTTTAAAACAATCACCTCAAAAAAAAGGAATTTGTTTAAAGGTATATACTACAACTCCTAAAAAGCCTAACTCTGCTTTAAGAAAAGTAGCAAGAGTTAAACTAACAGAAGGGAATGAAATTAATGCATATATAAAAGGTGAAGGACATAATTTACAAGAACATTCAATTGTTTTAGTAGAAGGAGGTAGAGTTAAAGATTTACCAGGGGTAAAATATCATATTATTCGTGGTACTTTAGATACTGATGGAGTAAAAGATAGAAAAAAAAGTAGAAGTAGATATGGAACAAAAAAAAATAAAGATAATAATAAAAAATAAAATTTATGAGAAAAATAAAAAAAAATAATAAACAATATATACCAGATGTAAAATATAATAGTAGATTAGTAACATACTTTATTAATCATATTATGAAAAAAGGTAAAAAAAATATAGCATATAAAATTTTTTATAAAACATTAGATATAATTAATGATAAATTTAAGCTTAAAAATATTAAGCCATTAAATATTTTAAAAATAGCAATTAAAAATGCTTCCCCTGAAGTAAAAATAAAAACACGTAAAATAGGTGGTTCTACTTATAGTATACCTGTAAAAATAAATGAAAATCAAAAAAAATATTTATCTATTAAATGGTTAATTGTAAATGCTAAAAATAGAAAGGAAAAAAATATGTCTGAAAAATTAGCTAATGAGATTATTTCTACTTACAATGGTATTAGTAATACTATAAAAAATAAACATGAAATACATAAACGAGCAGAATCGAATAAAGCTTTTTCACATTTTAAATTTTAAGAATTATGAATAAATTAAAATATACAAGAAATATAGGTATTGTAGCACATATAGATGCTGGAAAAACTACTACTACAGAAAGAATATTATATTATTCAGGTATAAATCATAAGATTGGTGAAGTTCATGAAGGAAATGCTACTATGGATTGGATGATACAAGAACAAGAAAGAGGTATAACGATTACTTCGGCTGCTACTAGATGTGTATGGAAGTATAATAAAAAAAAATATTATATTAATATTATAGATACTCCAGGACATGTAGATTTTACAGTAGAAGTTGAAAGGTCTTTAAGAATATTAGATGGTATGGTTGTTTTATTTAGTTCTGTAGAAGGAGTAGAACCACAATCTGAAACAGTTTGGAATCAAGCTAATAAATATAAAATTCCTAGAATAGGATATATTAATAAAATGGATAGAAAAGGAGCAAATTTTTTTAAAGTTTGTTCACAAATAAAAACACAATTAAAAAGTACTCCTATAATATTGCAAATTCCATTAATTATAAAAGAAAAATTTATAGGAGTTATAGATTTATTATATAATAAATCTATAATATGGGAAGAAAAAGATTATGGTATGAAGTATAATATAAAAGAAATTCCTAGAAATATGATAGATATAACTAATAAATATAAAAATAAATTATTAGAAATATTGTCAGAATATGATGATAAACTAATGGAAAATTTTTTAAGTAATAAAAAGATAAACATTAATAATATTATTAAAATAATTAAAAAAGAAACTTTAAAAATAAATTTAGTTCCTATTTTGTGTGGGTCTTCTTTTAAAAATAAAGGTGTCCAAAAATTATTAGATTCAATATGTATGTATTTACCTTCTCCATTAAAATCTAAAAAGATTATAGGCATTGATTTATTAAAAAATAAAAAATGTATAGTAAGTCCAAACATACATAATCCTTTTTGTTCATTAGTTTTTAAAATATCTAGTGATAAATTTGTTGGGAAATTAGTATTTATAAGAGTATATTCAGGGGTTTTAAAAGTTGGTGATTACGTATATAATATAAGAACTAAAACAAAAGAAAAAATTTCTAGAATGTATCAAATGCATGCAAATAAACAAATACCTATTAATAAAATTTTTGCAGGTGATATTTTTGCTGGGGTAGGATTTAAAGATATAAAAACAGGTGATACACTATGTAGTATTAATAATCCTATATTATTAGAAAATATAAAATTCCCTAAACCTGTTATGGGAATATCTATAGAACCTAAAAAAAAATCTGATTTAGATAAAATGAGTATGGCTTTATCTAAAATTATTGAAGAAGATCCTACATTCAATGTAAAAATAGATAAAAATACTGGTGAAACTATTATAAATGGTATGGGAGAGTTACATTTAGATATTATTATAGATAGAATGCAAAGAGAATATAATATTTACTTTAATAAAGGTATACCTAAAGTTGAATATAAAGAAAAATTTAAAACTACAATAAAATATAGAGAAATATATAAAAAACAAACAGGTGGTAGAGGTAAATATGCTGATATCTTATTTACTATTGGTCCATATAAAGGTAAAGGGTTAAAATTTATAAATAAAGTAAAAGGAGGAAATATTCCTAAAGAATTCATCTCATCAGTAAAAAAAGGATTTAAAGAATCTATGAAAATAGGGCCTTTATTAGGATATGAAGTAGAATCTATGGAAATAGTTTTATTAGATGGTACTTATCATTCTGTAGATTCTGATACATTATCTTTTGAAATAGCAGCTAAAAATGGATTTAAAAATTCAGCAAATAAGACCAATCCTGTAATAATGGAACCAATAATGAAATTAGAAGTAATTTGTAATAATGATTATTTAGGAAATATAGTAAGTGATATTAATAAAAGAAGAGGTATAATAAAAGAAATATTAGATATTAATAATAATAAAATTGTTAAAGGTTTAGTTCCATTATCGGAAATGTTTGGATATGTTACTAGTTTAAGATCTTTATCTTCTGGTAGAGCTACTTCTAATATGAGTTTTTCTCATTATGATGAATTACCTAAAGAAAATTTTAATAAATTAATAAATAAATAAATAAAACAATGAGTCAAATAATTAAAATAAAATTAAAATCCTATGATTATATTTTATTAGATAAATCAATTAAAAATATTATAAAATCAATAAAATCTACAGGAGTTACTATTAATGGGCCTATCCCATTACCTACTAAAAAAAAAATATTTACAGTATTAAAATCCCCGCATGTTCATAAAAAATCAAGAGAACAATTTGAATTATCAACCCATGTAAGATATTTAGAAATTATTAATGCTAATACTATGACAATAGAATCTTTAATGAAATTAGAATTGGCTAGTGGGGTAGATGTACAAATTAAAATTTAATAAATATGATTAAGATAATAGGTACTAAAATAAAAATGATAAGTATTTTTTTTAATAAAAAACTTTATCCTTGTACAATTATAAATTGTAATCCTAATAAAATTATATATATTAATAAAACTACTAATATTTATTATACGGTTTTATTAGGTTATGATAAAATAAAAAAAATAAATAAGCCTTTAAGTGGAATATTTAAAAAATATAAGACAAATAATTATAAAAAATTAATTCAATTAAATAATTTAACTTATAGATACATAAAGGATATTATTAATGATGATTATATAGATTTAAATTATTTTAAAAATGACAAATATGTAGATATTATAGGATATACTATAGGTAAAGGTTTTCAAGGAGTAGTAAAAAGATATAATTTTTCTGGTGTAGGAGGTAAAACACATGGTCAACATAATAGATTAAGATCTCCAGGATCTATAGGAGCAGGATCATCACCTTCTAGAGTTTTTAAAGGCTTAAAAATGGCTGGTCATATGGGGAACAATAGAATAACAATAAAAAAAATAAAAGTCTTGGAAATAGACGTAAAAAAAGGAATAATGCTAGTAAAAGGATCTGTTCCTGGTAAAACTAATAATTATTTAATTATAAAAAAATGGAAAAACAATGTACAAATTTAATAAAAAAAAATTTATTTTTATTAAAAAAAAGAAATAAAGAAAAAAATAAAAATCATATTATTTATCTATATGTAAAAAGTTATTTACATTCACAAAGATTAGGCAATAGTAAAACTAAAGAAAGAAGTGAAATAAAAGGTAGTACTAGAAAAATATTAAAACAAAAAGGGACTGGAAATGCTAGAAAAGGAGATATTAAAAATCCTATTTTTAGAGGAGGAGGTAGAGTTTTTGGTCCTAAAAAAAGAAATTATAAAATAAAAATTAATAAAACAATTAAACAAAAAGTTCAAAAAATATTAATAAGTGATAAAATATTACATAATAAAGCTTTTTTTTTGAAAAAATTTAATTTTTTATCCTTAAAAACAAAAGATTTAATTTTATATTTTAAAAAAAAAAGGATAAAATTAAATTATAAAATATATAAATATTTAATAATTACTGATAAAATATATAAAAATTTATTAATATCTTCTAATAATATTAAAAACATAATTATAAATTATAAAAAAAATATAAATTTTTTTTATGTTTTAATATCAGATTATATAATATTTATAGGTGATAAAATAGATAAATATATTTTAAATAATTTAATTTAATTTAAATATGAAATTATTTCTTTATCCTTTAAAAACAAAAAAAACTATTAAAATGTTAAGAACATATAAAAAATATACTTTTATATTAAACAAAAAAAAAATAAATAAAATAAAATTAAAAGAATATTTTTTTAAAAATTATTCATTGATAGTTACAAAAATAAATATTATAAAAATTAAAAATAAAAAAAAGAAAAAAATTATAGTAAATTTTAAACAAAAAGTTAATAATAAATTATTATTAAATTATGAAAATAATTAAAAAAGTTAAATTTAATAAATTAATTTATGGAAAAAATAAAACAGGTGGTAGAAATAATTATGGTAGAATTACAGTACAACATATAGGTGGGGGGCATAAAAAAAAATACAGAATTATAGATTATAAAAGAGATAAATACGATATAGAAGCTAAAGTTAAAAGTATAGAATATGATCCTAATAGATCATCATATATTTCTTTATTGTATTATAATGATGGAGAAAAAAAATATATTTTATCTATTAATGGATTAAATATAGGTGATACTATAATTTCTTCTAAAAATTTATCTATTTTTAATATAGGTAATTCTGCTCCTTTAAAAATTATTCCTTTAGGAACTATTATATGTTGTATAGAAAATATTCCAGGGAAAGGAGGTATATATTCAAGAAGTGCAGGGACATTTTCAACTTTAATTTCAAAGGAAGATAAATTTGCTATTATTAAATTATCTTCAAATGAAAAAAAAATGATATTATTAAATTGTATGGCTACTATAGGTTCTATTTCAAATAATAATCATAAATTTAAAAAACTAAAAAAAGCCGGTAATAGTAGATGGTTAGGTAAAAGACCTAGTACTAGAGGAGTAGCTATGAATCCTATAGATCATCCTATGGGTGGAGGTGAAGGTAAAGCGTCTGGAGGTCATCCCAAAAGTAAACATGGAATATATTCTAAAGGATATAAAACACGTAGAAAAAAAAATATTTCATCTAAATATATAATAAAAAATAAATAAATATGTCTAGATCATTAAAAAAAGGGCCTTATATAAATTATAAATTAATAAAAAAAATAAAAGAAAATAATAAAAAAATAAATAATAAAAAAAATATTAAGACTTGGGCTAGAAATTCTGTAATTACACCAGAATTTATTGGAAATACATTATTAGTACATAATGGGAAACAATTTCTACCAGTATATATCACTGAAGATATGGTAGGATATAAATTAGGAGAATTTGCTCCTACTAGAATATTTAGAGGACATTCTGGTAATAAAAAAAAATAAAAAATGGGTAAAAGAAAAAGAATAACATCATATAAAATTAAGAATATAAAAAAAAATATAAATTATTCTTTATTAAGAAAAATAAATATTTCTTCTAGAAAAATTAGATCAGTTACTAATTTAATTAAAGGGACTAATGTAAATTATGCTTTAAATATTTTAGATAATTATATTAGTATAAAAAGTACTAATATATTAAAAAATTTAATACTATCTGCTGTTTCTAATTATATTAATAAAAATGGATTTATTGAAAGAAATAAATTATATATTAATAATATTATAGTAAATAGTTCAGGTATGAGAAAAAGATTTAAATATGCTCCACAAGGTAGATGCCATATTATAAGAAAAAGATTAAGTTATATAAAATTAATAATAAAAAAAAAATAAAATGGGTCAAAAAACAAATCCTATTTCTAATAGATTAGGATTAATTTATGGATGGAAATCTATATGGGGAAATAATTATTTATTAAATGTTAAAGAAGATAATGATATTAGAGATTATATCAATAAAAGATTTTTTAATAGATATTGTATATCTAATATTTTTATAGAAAGAACTAGAAATAAAATAATTATTACTATATGTACTTCAAAACCCGCTATAGTTATAGGTAAAAAGGGTAAAGAAGTAGATTATATTAAAAAAAATATTAAAATAATAATAAAAAATAATTTAAAAAATAATTTATTAAATAAACAAACAAATAATCAAGAATGTAATGTATATATTAATGTTATAGATATAATTAAACCTGAATTAGATGCATTATTAGTAGCTAAAAATATTTGTAGACAAATAGAGAATAGAATATCTTATAAAAAATCTATTAAATTTTCTATATTGTCTGCAATGAAAATGAAAGTTAAAGGAATAAAAATACAAATATCAGGTAGATTAAATGGTGCTGAAATGGCTAGAAGAGAACTTTATAAAAAGGGTACTATAAAGTTATCTACATTTAGATCTAATATTGATTATGGATTTTATGAAGCTAATACTACTTATGGGAAAATTGGAGTAAAAGTTTGGATAATGAAAAATATAATTTATAATAAAATTAAAGATTTAACAAATTTTTATAATTATTATTTAAAAATAAAAAACCCAAAAAAAATTAAATTTTTTGTAAAAAAATAATAAAATGTCAAAAAAAAAGTATTTAAAAAGACAAAAAGGTAGAATGAAAGGATATGCTAAAAGAGGATATAGATTAAGTTTTGGATTTTATGGTTTACAATCTATAGATAAAGCAAAATATATAACAGAAAAACAAATAGAAGCGGCTAGAGTAGCTGGAACTAGATATATGAAAAGAGAGGGGAATTTATATATAAATATTTATCCTGATAAACCTATAACTAAAAAACCACAAGAAGTAAGAATGGGGAAAGGAAAAGGGAATGTAGAATATTATGTAGCAGTAGTAAAAACTGGTCGTATATTATTTGAAATTTCTGGTGTATCTGAAGAAATTGCTAAAGAAGCTTTAAGGTTATGTTCTCAAAAATTACCAGTTAAAACAAAATATATAGTATATAATGATTATTTTTAAAATAAATAAATTAAATTATGAAAAGAATAAAAACTAGAGTAGGTATTATAATTAGTGATAAGATGAATAAAACTAGAATAGTATTATATAAAAAAAAAATAACACATAAAAAATATGGAAAAATTATATTAAAAAATAAAAAATTATTTGCACATGATGAGAAAAATTTAACTAAAATAGGAGATTATGTAAAGATAATAAGTATACGACCTTTAAGTAAAAAAAAAGCTTGGTTAATAAAAAAAATTATAAAAAAATAATAATTATGTTACAACAAGAATCTCAATTAAAAGTTACAGATAATACTGGGGCAAAAATAGTGTTAATTATTAGAATATTAGGTAGTAATAAAAAATTTGCTACTTTAGGTGATAATATTATAGTTACAGTAAAAAAGGTTTTTTTAAAAAGTAATATTAAAAAAGGAGAAAAATATAGAGCTATTATAGTAAGAGTTAAAAAAAAAATAAAAAGATTAGATGGTACTTATATATCATTTGACGATAATGCTTGTATATTATTAAATGATAATAAAGAAATAAAAGGTACTAGAATATTTGGTCCAGTAGCAAAAGAATTAAGATATAAAGGATATATGAAAATTATATCTTTATCAAATTATGTTATATAAATTAAATAATTTATATGTTTAAATTTAAAAAAGGAGATAAAATAATTATAATATCCGGTAAATATAAAGGATTTAAAGGAAAAATAAATAAAATTTTTAAAAAAGAAAATAAAGTTAATGTAAGTGGGATAAAAAAAATTAAAAGATTTATTAAAAAAAAAACTAAAAAAGATAAAGGATCTATAAAATTAAAACCATATAAGATTAATATATCAAATATTGCAATAGAAGATCCAATATTTAAAACTGTTACTAGAATAGGTTTTAAATTAATAAATGGGGAAAAGAAACGAATATGTAAAAAATCTAAAACTATATTAAATAACAATTTTATTTATAAAAAAAAATAAATATATATGTATATACCTAGATTAAAAATTTTATATAAAAAAAAAATTATATATTTATTAAAAAAAAAATTAAATTTTAAAAATATAATGCAAGTACCTAAATTAATTAAAATAGTAATTAATATAGGAGTAGGAATAGCTATACAAAATAAAAATATAATGACTTATTATATGAACGATTTAGAATTAATTACAGGCCAAAAACCAATCTATAGATTATCTAAAAAGGATGTATCAGGATTTAAATTAAGAAAAGGGATACCTATAGGATGTATGGTAACATTAAGAAACAACATAATGTATGAATTTTTAGATAGATTAATATCAGTAGCATTACCAAGATCTAAAGATTTTAATGGTATAAAAGAAACTAGTTTTGATGGATATGGTAATTATAATTTAGGGATAAAAGAACATATAATATTTCCAGAAATAAATTTTGATAAAGTAAAAAAAATACATGGTATGAATATAACTTTTGTAACTAATACTTCTAAAGATTTAGAAGCAAAATTATTATTAAGTTATTTAGGATTACCTTTTAAAAAAAATAATATATATGGCAAAAGAATCTATAAAAGCTAGACAAAAAAAAAGAATAAAATTATTTATTAAATATTTCCAAAAAAGAAATACTTTAATTAAACAAAAAAAATATTTAGAATTACAAAAAATACCTAAAAATGCATCTAAAGTAAGATTGAGAAATCATTGTAAAATTACAGGTAGATTTAGAGGATATATTAGATTTTTTGGTATTTCTAGAATAGTATTTAGAAAATTATCTTCCAATGGATTAATTCCAGGGGTAAAAAAAGCTAGTTGGTAAATGGATACTATAGGAAATTATTTAACATTAATCAGAAATGCATGTAATGTTAAAAAAAAATATGTAGAAGTAAATTATTCAAATATAAATTTAAATATTACTAAAGTATTATATAAAAATTATTATATTAAATATTATAAAATACATAACTATAATAAAATACATAACTATAATAAAATTAGAATATTTTTAAAATATATAAATAATACTTCCGTATTAAGGAAAATAAAAAGAATAAGTAAACCTAGTTTAAGAAAATATTTAAAATACAAAAAAATTTATAAGGTATTAAATGGATATGGTATTTCAATAATATCTACATCTTTAGGGGTAATGACAGGTTATGAAGCTGTATCTAAAAAAATAGGAGGAGAAATATTATGTATAATTTATTAAAAAATAAATAAATGTCAAGAATAGGAAAAAAAAAAATTAATATCCCTAACAATGTAAATGTATTAATAAAAAATAATTATATATATATTAAGGGAAAATTAGGGGAACTTAAAGAATATATTAACAAGAATATTAAAATAGAAAAAGAAAAAAATAATATTTTTATTATTAATAGTTTAAAAAATAATAAAAAATATAAAAGTTTACATGGTCTTTATAGAATGTTAATCTATAATATGATATATGGGGTTAATATAGGATTTAAAAAACAATTAGAATTAGTAGGAATAGGATATAAAGCAGAAACTTATAAAAACGGTCGTATTTTAATATTAAATTTAGGGTATTCACATAATATAGCTATACATGTTTGTAAAAAAATTAATATAACTGTAGATAATATTAAAGGGAATAATCCTATTATAAATTTATATAGTATAGACAAACAATTATTAGGGATAGTTGCTTCTAAAATAAGATCTCTAAAAAAACCGGATCCATATAAAGGTAAAGGGATAAAATATAAAAATGAGAAAATTATAATAAAAACAGGAAAAACAGTTTAGTAATTAAAATAATATATGAAACTAAAAAAAAAAGGAACAAAACAATATCCTAGAATTTCAATATTTAAAAGCAATAAAGAAATATATGTTCAAATTATAGATGATGTTAATAGAGAAACTATTACTTCATTTTCATCTTTAAATTTAAATAGTATAAAGAAAAAAAATATAACTAAGCTAATTATGTCTAAAATAGTAGGAAAAAATATAGCTAAAAAAATGTTAAAATTAAATATAAAAAAGGCTTTTTTTGATAGAAAGGGATATATATATCATGGTAGAATAAAAAAACTCATTAATTCTATAAGAAAAAATGGTATAAAAATATAATAAGAACATGTTAATAATTAAAAAAAAAGATTTTATAAATAAAAATAATTTAAAAGAAAAATTAGTAAAAATAAAAAGAGTATGTAAAGTAACAAAAGGGAGAAGAGATTTTAGTTTTACTACGATAGTTGTAAAAGGAAATTTTAAAGGTATAGTAGGATATGGAATAGGTAAATCTAAAGAAATATCTGATTCTATTTATAAAGCTAGTCAAAAAGCTAATAAAAATTTAATTCTAATACCTATAAAAAATTATACTATACCATATCAATTAAAATTTAAATATTGTAGTTCTATAATTTATTTATATCCTGCTAAAATAGGAACAGGGGTAATAGCAGGTAGTTCTGCTAGAATAGTATTAGAGTTAGCAGGTATTAATAATATATATACTAAATTTATAGGTTCATCTAATGTATATAATTGTGTAAAAGCGACATATTATGCTTTAAAATTATTGAAAGATGAATATGAAATAATAAAAATAAATAGGGTTAAATATGGCATTATATAAATTAATTCCTAATAAAGGATCTGTAAAAAAAAACAAAAGAATAGGTAGAGGTATAGGGTCAGGTAAAGGAAGAACTTCTGGTAGAGGACATAAAGGGCAAAAATCTAGATCAGGATATTCTAAAAAAATTGGGTTTGAAGGAGGACAAACTCCATTATATAAAAGAATACCTAAATTTGGATTAAAAAAAAAAGTAAAATATGAAATTTTAAATTTAAATGATATACAAAATATAGTTACAAAAAATAAAATTAAAATAATTAATAAGAAATTATTAATATCTTTAAAAAAGATAAAAAAAAAAAGAAAATTAAAAATATTATCTAATGGTAATTTGAAAAACAATATAAAAATATATGCGGATAAATTTAGTAAAAATGCTTATAAAAAAATATTAAGTTCTGGTAGTAAAATTAATAAAATAATAAAAAATTCAAATGGTAAAACAAAAAAATATAGAAGTTAATGGTACAGTTATTGAAGCTTTACCTAATGCTATGTTTAAAATTCAATTAAAAAATAAGTTAATAGTACTTGGCCATATATCAGGTAAAATAAGAAAAAATTATATTAAAATATTACCTGGTGATAAAGTAAAAGTTGAAATTTCTCCTTATGATTTAAAAAAATGTAGAATAAAATATAGATATTAAAATGAAAACGGTTGTATCATTAAAAAAAAGAAACAAACATTGTAAAATAGTTAAAAGAAAAGGTATATTAAGAATAATTAATAAAATTAATCCTAAATTTAAACTAAAACAAGGTTAATCATTAAGTTAATTAAATTATGGCTATAATATTAGGTGTAAATATTCCTAATGATAAAATAGGGGTTATATCATTAACATATATATATGGTATAGGTATAAACACAGCAAAAAAAATATTATTGTTAAATAATATAGATATTTATAAAAAAGTAAAAAATTGGAGTGAAAGTGAATTGCAAAAAATCATAAATTATATATCTAATAATTTAAAAATAGAAGGAGAATTAAGAGCTGAAGTTCAATTTAATATAAAAAAATTAAAAGATATAGGAATTTATAGAGGTATAAGACATAGATTAGGATTACCTCTAAGAGGTCAAAGAACTAAAAATAATTCTAGAACTAGAAAAGGTAAAAGAAAAACAGTTGCTAATAAAAAAAAAATAATAAAAAAATAAAAAAATGATAAAAAAAAATATTAAAAAAAAAAATGTATATTATGGTGATATATATATACATTCTACATTTAATAATATAATTATAACTTTAACAGATAAAATAGGTAATGTTTTAGCTTGGTCTTCATCAGGCAAAATGAAATTTAGAGGATCTAAAAAAAATACTCCATTTGCAGGACAAATAACAGCTAAAAACATTTCTGAGAAATGTTTATCATTGGGGATTAAAAAAGTAGATATTATAATAAAAGGTCCAGGAGTAGGTAGAGATTCGGCAATTAGAACTATAAGTAGTAATGGGATAACTATATTATCTATAAAAGATAAAACTCCTTTACCTCATAATGGATGTAGACCTCCTAAAAAAAGAAGAATTTAAAATTAAATAATTAAATTAAATTATGTCAAGATATATAGGACCTAGAAATAAAATTTCAAGAAAATTTGGTGTATATATATATGGAAATAAAAAATATTTACAAAGAAAAAAATATCCACCAGGACAACATGGATTATTAAGAAAAAGAATAGGTAGGAAATCTAATTATTCTATACAATTGTTAGAAAAACAAAAATTAAAATATATATATGGTATACTAGAAAAACAATTAAAAAAAATGTTTAATATAGTTTATAAGAAGAAAGGAATAACAGGAGATTTATTATTGCAAATGTGTGAACGTAGACTAGATAACGTTGTATATAGAATAGGATATGCTAATTCTATCTTTTTTGCCAGACAATTAGTATCACATAAACATATTTTGGTAAATAATAAAATTATAAATATACCATCTTATCAAATAAATGTAGGTGATATTATATCTTTAAAAAATAAAATGAAAAATAATATAAATATTATTAATTCATTAACTATTAATAAAGATAATAATAATATTCAAAGTTGGTTATTATATAAAGATAGTGAAATGATAGCTGAATGTATAAAATTACCGACTATTAATGATATTAAAAATAAAATTAATACTAAATTAATAGTAGAATTATATTCTAAATAAAAAATAAATATGAATTTTAAAATATTAGTTTTAAAAACAACTAATAATTTAGGAATATTTAAAATATATCCTATAAATAATGGAAATGGGATAACTATAGGTAATACATTAAGAAGAATATTATTATCTTCTTTATATGGGTACTCTGTTAGTTATTTTAAAATTAAAGGAGTCTTACATGAATTTTCTACTATTAAAGGTATAATAGAAGATGTCCCTGAAATAATTTTAAATTTAAAACAAATAAGATTTAAATTAAAAAAAAATAACTTAGATATAGAAAAAGAAAAAATTAAAATAAAAATAAAAAATAAAAAAACTAAGATATATGCTGGAGATATAGAACGATATTCTAAATATTTTGAAATAACAAATAAAAAATTAGTTATTTGTAATAAAGATGAATCAGTTTATTTAAATATGAAATTAATAGTAGATAAAGGGATAGGATATTTACCATCAGAAAAAAAAAAAGAATATAAAAAGTTTATTGCTATTGATTCTATTTATACTCCTATAAAAAATGTATCATTTAAAGTAATAAATTATTCTTATAAGAATATAAATAAAGAAATTTTAAATCTAAATATTATTACAGATGGTACTATATCTCCTATAAAATCTTTAATTCAATCTTCAAAAATTTTAATAAATATATTTAACAATTTTACAAATCAAAGACAATATTATAAAAAAAAAAACAATAAAAAAACAAAAAAATATGATGAAAATTATATAAAAATTAAAAAAATATTAAATACTAAATTAGAAAAAGAAAATTTTACAGTAAGAACTATAAATTGTTTAAATTCATCTAAAATTTATAAATGGAATGATTTAGTAATTTTTAAAAAATCAGATTTATTAAAAATTAAAAATTTTGGTAAAAAGTCCTTAAAAGAATTAATAAAAAAAATGGATAAAAGAAATTTACAATTTGAAATGGATATTAAAAAATATAATTAATTAATTGATGAAACATAATAAAAAAAATAATCATTTAAGTAGAAAATATTCTCATAGAAAAAGTATGTTGTCTAATATGTCATGTTCTTTAATACTTTATAAATCTATATATACTACCTTATCTAAAGCTAAAGAATTAAAAAAATATATAGAACCTATTTTAAATAAATTAAAAAAAAATAATCTTCATACTAGAAGAATTATTTTAAGTAAATTAAAAAATAAAAAAATAGTTAATATTTTATTTAAAGATATTCTAAATAAAATAAAAAAAAGAAATGGAGGATATACTAGAATATTAAAAGCTGGATATAGAAAAGGTGATTCATCTAAAATGTCTATTATACAATTAGTAGATTATTATAAATATGAAAAATTATAATTTTAAAAAATATAATAAAAAAATTTATAATAAATGGATATATTATAAATATTTTAATTCTAATTATAATAAAGATAAGAAATCTTATTCTTTATTATTACCTCCACCTAATATTACTGGGGATTTACATATAGGACATATTTTAAATTTTACTATTTTAGATATATACGCTAGAATTAAAAGGATGAAAGGATATAATGTATGTTGGATTCCTGGGACAGATCATGCATCTATAGCTACTGTTATTAAAGTTTTAAAAGAATTAAGAAAAAATGGAATAAATGTAAATAATATAAGTAAAAAACAATTAAAAACTTTTTTATTTAATTGGTCAATTAAATATAATAAAATTATAATAGATCAATTAAAAAGTATTGGTTGTTCTTGTGATTGGGATAAATTTCAATTTACTCTTGATAAAAAAAATTATAATTCAGTAATTAAAGTTTTTATATATTTATATAAAAAAGGGTTAATATATAAAAAAGATAGAATTATAAATTGGGATATAGTAGCTAAAACTACTATATCAGATGAAGAAGTAATATATAAAAAACAGATCAATTATTTATATTATATTAAATATTTTACAGAAGATAAAAAGAATTTTTTAGTAATAGCTACTACTAGACCAGAAACTATATTCGGGGATACTGCAATATGTATAAACCCTAAAGATAAAAGATATATAAATTTTATAAATAAAAAGGTTCTTGTCCCTATTGTTAATAGATTAATTCCTATTATAACGGATAAATCTGTAAATATAAATATAGGTACTGGATGTTTAAAAATAACCCCTGCACATAGTAAAAAAGATTTTAAAATTTATAAAAAAAATAAAAAAAAAATAAAAATTATTAATATTTTTAATGATGATGGTACTTTAAATGTAAATTATAAACATTATAAAGGTGAAGATAGATTTATAGTAAGAAAAAAAATATATAAAAAATTAAAAAAATTAGGTTATTTAATTAAAAAAGAAAAAATTATAAATAAAATAGGTTATTCAGAAAGAAGTAATACTATAATAGAAAATAAATTATCTTTACAATGGTATTTAAAAATGAAAAGATTTATAAAACCTACATTAAAAATAATAAAAAGAATTAAAATATTCCCTAAAAAAAAATATATAAATTTATTTTATAAATGGATTAAAAATTTAAAAGATTGGAATATATCGAGACAATTAATCTGGGGCCATAAAATACCAATATATTATTATAAAAAAAATGTAATTATCGCTACTTCTTATAAAAATGCTATAAAAGAAATAAAAAAAAAATATAAAAAAAAAATAAAAAAATATGATCTTAAACGAGATAATAATGTATTAGATACTTGGTTTTCATCTTGGATATTACCTATAGCCGTTTTAAATGGTATAAATAAAAAAAACAATTTATTTTTTAATTATTATTATCCAATTAATTTATTAGTTACTGGATATGATATATTATTTTTTTGGGTTTTAAGAATGATTATGTTTAGTTCTTTTTATATAAAAAAAGAACCATTTAAAAATATATATTTTACTGGGATAGCTAGAGATAATAATAAAAAAAAATTATCAAAATCATTAGGTAATTATAAAAATTTATATTATTTATTAAATAAATATGGGGCAGATGGGGTAAGAATAGGTATATTAAATAATAATTATGAGAATGATTTTATTTTTAATGAAAATTTATGTTTAAAAGGTCGAAACTTTATAAATAAAATATGGAATTCATTTAAAGTTATAAATAAAATAAAAAATTTAAAAACTAAATATAACAAAATAAAAATAGAATATAGATTAATAATAAAATGGTTTGAAAATCTATTAAATTATAATTTATATAAATTAAATTTTTTATTAAAGAATTATAAAATATATAAATCATTAATTTTTATTCAAAAATTTTTTAAAAATAAATTTTGTTCAATATATTTAGAAGTAATAAAACATAATAAAAATTATATTAATAATATAATTAAAAAAAAAACTTTAGATTTTTATTATATTTTATTAAAAATTTTACATCCTTATATACCATTTATTACAGAATATATATGGAATATTTTTAAAACTAAAAATAATAATAATATTACTATTTCTTCTTTGCCTAAAATAAAATTTTTCAATAAAAAAATTATAAAAAAATTTAATTATACCTTTACTTTTATAAAAAAATTAAAAAAAATAAATTTATTAAAAAAAAATAAAAAAATTTTTATTTATATTAAAAAAAATAACTTTTATAAATTTAGAAAAGATATATATATACCATTATTATATAAACTATCATATATAAAAGAAATTAGAATAAAAAAAAAAATTATAAATAAAAGTAAATATTTGTTTTTTTGTTATAAACAACATAAATTTTTTTTATTAAAAAAATATATTTTATTAAATAAAAAAATAGATAATCCTAAATATATATATAAAAAGATAAATTTTTATAAAAATTATTTATTAAATATTAATAATAAATTAAAAAATAAAAAATTTATATTATTAGCTCCAAAGGATGTTATAATGTTAGAAAAAAAAAAGAAAAAAGATATAGAAATGAAAATATTTAATTTAAAAAAAAGTTTACTAAATTAGTAGTAATTAATAAATTCTAATATTTTATCATTAGATAAATAAAAATTTATATCAGGTATTCTAAATTTATTTTTAAATATTATAGATAATTTATTTTTATAATATATTTTTTTTTTATTTAAAATTGAATTAAATTTTTTTTTATATATATCAGGATATATAGTAGTATATATTTTAGAATAACTAAAAATTTTATTTATATATACATATAATACTGTTATCAAAATTTTTTTATTCTCTATTAAAAATAATTTATTTAAATAATTCTTTATAATATTAGAAAATTTTTTTTGTTTTAAAGTATTCATTATTTTAATTTCTTTTTCTATCATATTATTATTAATTTTATTATTATTAAATAAAAATAATAAAATTAAAAAATATGAACAAAATTAAAAATAATGATAAAAAAAAAATTAAAAATAAATTAGAAGAGAGTAAAAAAAAAAATGAAGAATTAAAAATTAAATTAAATTTAATAAAAGATAAATTTTTTAGAACTTTAGCAGAATTTGATAATTATAAAAAAAGAAACGATAAAGAACAAAAAAATATATTGAAATTAAATATAGGGAATATAATTAAAAATATTTTACCTATTTTAGATGATTTTAAACGTTTAATTAAAGAAGAAAAAATTACTAATAAAGATGGTATATATTTTATATATAAAAAATTAAAAAAAATATTAGAAGATAATGGATTAAAAAAAATAAAAGTTAATATAGGGGATGATTTTAATCCTGATTTTCATTATGCTATAACACAAGTAAAAAATAAAAAAATGAAAAATAAAATAGTACAAATTTTAGAAGATGGATATTATGTATACGATAATATTATTCGTTGTGTTAAAGTAATCGTAGGTAGTTAAGTTAATATTATTAAATTAAAATAAAAAATAAAATTATGAAAGATTATTATGATATTTTAGGAGTAAGTAGAGATTCTACATCGGAAGATATTAAAAAAGCTTACAGGAAATTAGCTATTAAATATCATCCAGATAAAAATCCTACTAATAAAAAAGAGGCAGAAGAAAAATTTAAAGAAGCTGCAGAAGCATATAGTGTTTTAAGTGATCATAATAAAAGAAAACAATATGATCAATTTGGGACTACTTCTAGTAATAGTACATATAGTGATAATATGGATGATATATTCTCTAATTTTGGTGATATATTTAGTGATGAATTTGAATCTTTTACTGAATTTGGGTTTAAAAAAAAAAAAGTAAATCGATTTAAAGGAAGTAATTTAAAAATTAAGATAAAAGTTTCTTTAGAAGATATTTATTATGGTAGAAATAAAACTATAAAAATAAAAAGAATGAAGTTAGCTCCTGGGGTAAATTTTAAAACTTGTGAAAATTGTAATGGTACAGGGTTCGTTACTAATATTACTAATACATTTCTGGGTAAAATGCAAACTACTATTAAATGTAGTTTTTGTAAAGGAATTGGGAGGATAATTACTAATGTATCTTACAATGCTAATGAACAGGGGTTAATACCAGTAATAGAATTAGTCCAAATAAAAGTTCCTAAAGGGGTAACTGACGGGGGAATATTTAAAATTCCTGGAAAAGGAAATGAAGCTCCTTTTGGTGGTAAAAATGGGGATTTAATTATAGTTTTTAAAGAAAATCCTCACAAATTATTTAAAAGAGAAGGAAACGATTTACATACTAAATTATATATATCTATCCCAGAAGCTATATTAGGTAGTATAAAAAGAATAAAAACATTAAGTGGTTTTATTAAAGTTCATATACCTAAAGGAACTCAATCTGGTAAAAAATTATTATTAAAAGGGAAAGGATTACCATATAATGAATATGGATATAGTTATGGTAATTTAATTATACATATATATTTATGGACTCCTATAAAAATTAACAAGGAACAAAAAATATATTTTGAAAAAATTAAAAAGGATAAAAATTTTGTTCCTAAAAATTAATATAGTCTAGGTAATTAATATGACAAAAAAAGTAGCAGTAGCATTATCAGGGGGAGTAGATTCTAGTGTATCAGCTTATTTATTAAAAAAAAAAGGATATTATGTAATTGCTCTTTTTATGTATAATTGGTATAATAAAGATTGTCTGTGGGAAGATATGAGATATGCTATGTTAATTTCTAATAAATTAAACATACCTTTTTATGTATTGGATCTAAGAAAAGAATATATGAAACTAGTTGTTAATTATATGATAAATGGATATAAAAAAGGAATTACTCCTAACCCTGATATAATATGTAATGAAAAAATTAAATTTGGGCTTTTTTTAAATAAAGCCTTAAAATTAAATGTAGATTATATAGCTACTGGTCATTATGTAATTAAAAAGAAAATAATTAAAAATAATAAAATAATTTATAGTTTATTTTCTGGAAAAGATGAAAAAAAAGATCAATCTTATTTTTTATGTAGAATTAATCAATATCAATTATCAAAATCTTTATTCCCATTAGGTAGATTTACTAAAAAAGAAGTTCGTAAAATTGCTTTAAAATTAAAATTTTATAATGCTAATAAAAAAGACTCTCAAGGTCTATGTTTTATAGGAAAAATTAATCTTATAGATTTTTTAAAAAAAAAAATAAAAAATAATATAGGAGATATTATATATATTTCATCTAAAAAAAAAAATAAAAAAAAAAATAATAATAATCTAGAATATGACAAAGTTTATAAATCTAAAATAATTGGAAAGCATTTAGGTTATTATTATTTTACTATAGGACAAAGAAAACATTTAAATATAAGTGGGCAAAAAAAACCTTTATATTTATTAAATAAACATATAAAAAAAAATATTTTATATGTAAGTAAAAAAAAACATATTGAATTATATAAAAAAGTTATATTTATTAAACAAGAAACAATACATTGGATAAGAAATTTATTTAAAAACTACAATGAAAAATTAATAGTTATGTGTAAAATAAGATATAATGTAAAAAAACAAAAAGCTTTATTATACTATTTAAATACTGGTATATTAGTAAAATTTTATAATTATCAATATGCTGTAACTCCTGGACAATTTATAGTATGGTATTTTAAAGATGAATTAATTGGGTCAGGTATAATTAATTAACTTTTAATTAAAGTAAGTGTGATAAAAAAAATAGCTTTTTTTACTATTGGATGTAAATTAAATTTTTCAGAAACTTCTATTATTAAACAAAGTTTTATAAAAGATAATACCAGATATAAAATAGTAGATTTTAAAAAGTATGCTAATATTTATGTTATAAATACATGTTCAGTTACTCATAAAGCTGAAAAAGATTTAAAAGTAAAAATTAATTCTATATTAAAAATTAATAATAAGGCATATATAGTAGCTATTGGATGTTATTCTCAAATAGAAAAGAATAATTTATATAAATTTAAAGGAATAAAATTAGTATTAGGAAATGAACATAAATTTTATTTAAAAAAATATATAGATAAAGAGATCTATTCTTGTGAATTATATAATATTCCTTATATATATAGAGATGCATATTCAATAGAACATAATAGAACTAGATCTTTTTTAAAAATACAAGATGGATGTAATTATAAATGTACATATTGTACAATTCCATTAGCTAGAGGTAAGTCTAGATCTAATAATATTGAAATAATAATAAAAAATATATATAATTTATTAAATAAAAATATTAAAGAAATTGTTTTAACAGGGATTAATATAGGTGATTATAAATATAAAGAAAATAATTTATTAATATTAATTAAAGAAATAAATAAAATAAAAGAATTAAAAAGGATAAGAATATCTTCTATAGAACCTAATTTATTAAAAGATGAAATTATTGAATTTATATCAAATAGTAATAAATTTGTTAATCATTTCCATATACCTTTACAATCAGGTAGTGATAATATATTAAAAAGTATGAAAAGAAGGTATTTAACTAAAATTTATTTAGATAAAATAAAAAAAATAAAAAAATTAATACCAGATGCATGTATAGGTTCAGATGTAATAGTAGGATTTCCTGGAGAATCTTTCAAATTTTTTATGGAAACTTATAATTTTATTAAAAAAATTAATATATCATATCTACATGTATTCTCTTATTCTAAGAGAAAAAATACTGAAGCTTTTTATATGAAAGATCAAATACCAAATAATATTATATCATTTAGAAGTAAAATTTTAAGACATATATCATATTTAAAAACTAGAACCTTTTATAAAGGGTTTTTAGGTACTATAAGACAAGTTTTATTTGAAAATGAAAAAAAAGGATGGTTATATGGATATACTGATAATTATATTAAAATTAAAGTTAATAATAATAAAATATATATAAATAAAATTAAAAATGTACTTTTGAATAAAATAGATAAAAAAAAAAATATAGTTATAGGTAAAATATATGATTAATATTAATAATTGTTATAAATTTTTTTTTAATAAATTAAAAAAAATTTATCCTATATATGAAATAAATAAATTATTTTTTATTTTATTTACTCATATATTAAAATGTAGTATTAATAAATTATATTTTTATATTTTAAATGAAAAAAAAATACCTGAAAATAAATATAATTATTTTATTTATGCTATATATAAATTAATGTATAAATATCCTATTCAATATATTATAAAATATACTTATTTTAAAGGAATAAAAATTTTTTTAAATAATAATATTTTTATACCTAGACAAGAAACTGAAGAATTAGTTGATTTAATAATTAAAGAGAATAAAACAAAAAAAAAATTAAATATATTAGAAATATGTACAGGAAGTGGATGTATTTCTATATATATAAAGAAAAAATTATATAATTGTAATATTTATTGTATAGATAAATATAAAAATATTTTATTAATAGCTAAAAAAAATTTTACTTATAATAATCTTAATAATAAAATATCTTACTATAAATTTAATTTATTAAATAATAAAAAAAAATATAATTCATTTTTTAAAAAAATACCTAATTTTGATTTAATAATTAGTAATCCTCCATATATTTCTTATAAAGAATATTATAAATATATAAATACAAATATCTTTTATGAACCTTATAAATCTATCTTTGTTCTAGATAATGATGAAATTATTTTTTATAAAAAAATTATGGAAAATTTTTATAAAAAAAAATTAAAAATAAATGGTATAATATATTTTGAAATTTCTAATAAAATAAAAAATAAACTTTTAAATTATTTAAAAAAAAAAATTAATTATGATACAATTAAAATAAAAAAAGATATAAATAATAATTATAGAATATTAAAAATTATTAAAAAAAAATGAAAAAAATAAAATTATTAATAATAAAATTATCTAAATATATAAATTATCATAATTATAGATATTATATATTAAACAAACCTATAATTACTAATTATGAATATGATAAAATATTTAAAAAATTAATTAAATTAGAAAAAAAATATAAAATATATTATAAATATACCCCAACTAAAAATTTAAATAATAATATTTTAATAAATAATAATAAGTTTAATATTGTTAAACATTTTTTTAGAATGTATTCTATAAATCATGTATATAATAAGAAAAACCTACTTTTATGGATAAATAACATAAAAAATAAAATAGGTAAAAATAATAAGTATATATGTGAATTAAAATATGATGGTCTTGCAATTAGTATTATATATAAATATGGAAAATTAAAGACTGCTATTACTAGAGGAGATGGTAAATATGGGAATGTTATACTAAAAAATATTTTATATATTAAAAATATACCTTTTTTTTTAAAAGAAATAAAACATATTAAATTATTTGATATTAAAGGAGAAATAGTTTATTCAAAAAAAAATTTTATTTTTTTAAATAAAGTTAGAAAAACTAACGGTAAAAAAAAATTTTCTAATCCAAGAAATGCTGCTAATGGGAGTATACATAATATGAAGTATGATAAACTTAATATATTATATAAAAAAAAATTAGAATTTATACCATATTTTATATATACTAAAAATAAAAATTTTAATAAAAATATTTATAATCAATTAAAATCTATAAAATTTTTAAAATCTTTCTTTTTAAAATTTCAAAAAAAATCTTATAAATTATGTAAAACAAATGATGATATAATTAATTATATTAATTATTGGGAAAATAATATAAATAAAAGTAAATATCCCATAGATGGTATAGTCATAAAAATTAATAATTTTAATATACAAAAAAAATTAAAATCTAATAATGTTTTTCATAAATGGTGTATAGCTTACAAGTTTAAAGATAAAGAATATATAACTACATTAAAGAATGTTTATTACACTATAGGTAAAAGTGGAATTATTGTCCCTATAGTAAAATTTTATCCTATTAAAATTAGTGGGACTATAGTTAAACAGGCTACTTTATATAATAGCAATATCTTTTTTAAACATAATTTATCTATTAAAGATAAAATAATAATTAAAAAATCTGGTAATATAATACCAAAAATTATAAAAAATATTAATCATAAAATTAAAAAAAATTATAAATATATTAATTTTCCTTTATATTGTCCAAGTTGCTATAGTTTTTTGAAAAAAGAAAATAATAAAATTTATTGTGTAAATAATAAAAAATGCATTACACAAATACTAGAAAGATTTAAACATTTTATTGGTAAAAATGCTATGAATATTAAAATTAATAAAAATATTCTAAAAAAATTTTTATTAAATAAAATTATAAAAAATATTTCTGATTTATATACTTTAAAAGTATCTCATTTTATGTTAGTAAATACTACTTATAAAGAAGCTAAAAGAATAGTTATAGAAATAAAACAATCTAAAGATCAAAGTTTTGCTAGGGTTTTATATTCTTTATGTATACCAAATATCGGAATATATATATCTAATAAAATAGAAAATAAATATAATTCTATTGATAAACTTTTAATAGATATTAATAACAAAAATATAAATATTGATAACTTAGGTGAAAAAACTATAATAGAAATTAAGAAATATTATAAAAGTAATCTTATACTTATAAAAAAATTAAAAAAAATAGGTCTTAATATATGAGATATTTTATAAAATTATCTTACAAAGGTAATAATTATCATGGATGGCAAAAACAAAAAAATAATATTACTATAGAAGAAGAAATAGAAAATAAATTATATATACTTTTTAAAGATAAAATTAATATAATTGGAGCAAGTCGTACAGATAGTGGAGTACATGCAAATATTATGTTTGCTCATTTTGATTATAACTTTTTAATTAATAAAAAATTTTTTTTATATAAAATTAATTTACTACTTTCTAATTATATAAATATAAAAGATATATTTATAGTAAAGCCTACAATACATGCTAGATATAATGCAAAATATCGAATCTATAAATATATAATATCTTATTATAAAAATCCATTTACTAATAAATTATATTGGTATTGGTATTATAAAAAAAAATTAAATATCAATTTAATGAATAAAGCTATTAAAATAATAATAAATAGAAAAAATTTTAATTTATTTACCAAAAAAGATAAAAAAATAAAAAATTATATATGTAATATATCTTATGCATATTGGGTAAAAGTAAATGATTATATTTTTTTATATATAAAATCAAATAGATTTTTAAGGAAAATGGTTAGAATAATTATAGCTATATGTATAGAAGTTGGGGTAAAAAATATAACAATATATGAATTAATTAAAAATATTAAAAATAATAATATTTCCTATAATATTTCTGTTCCTCCATATGGACTTTATTTAAATAAAATAAAATATGATAAAAATATTTATCTATAAATAATAATCTTATTATTTTTATAATAATATATTATTTTTTTTTTTTCTTTTATTATTTTTATATTATGATATTTTTGATAAAATTTTTTTTTTTTATTATAAACTAATAAAGGTAATAATTTTGTTTTTTTATAATGTGTTCTTCTCTTTCTTTTTTTTGATAATGAAGTTTTTTTCTTTGGATGTGCCATAATATTAAGTTTTATTTTAAAAATATAAAAAAAAATTAAATTTTTAAAATTCTATATTTTTTTTTATTTTTGGATTAATTTTTTTAAATGGTACCATAAAATTTATACTTTCATATATATATTTAGCTATATTTATTTTTCTAGAATTTAATGGTATAATTAAATAATTATCAGATTCTTCGTTAACATATTTATTATTACTAAATATAATATTTAACATTTTCTTTTTATTTATTTTAAAAATAAATTTTTTATATGTAATATCACATCTTAATGTAATTTCACCTATAAAATAAAATTTAAATATAAAAAAATTATTATTATTCTTTTTTTCTAAAAAAATGTTAATTTTTGGATTTAAAAACTCTTCTTTATTATAAAAAAATAATTTAAAAAAATTTTTATTAATATAAAATTTTATTTTTTCATAATTAGATAACAATGAAATATCATATAATTTTTTTTTTATCATATTAATTTATTTTTAATAAATATTTTTCTACATCTATAGCAGCCATACATCCTGTCCCTGCAGATGTTATAGCTTGTTTATATTTATTATCTTGTACATCTCCTGCTGCAAATACCCCAGGAATATTTGTTTTTGTAGATTTATTATAAGTTTTTATATATCCCCTTTTATCCATTTTAATTTTATTTTTAAAAATTAATGTATTAGGAGAATACCCAATAGCTATAAATACCCCAGATAATTTTTTATATTTTACAGTTTTATTCTTATTATTAAATAATTTAATATATTTTAATGTTTTTCCCCCTATAAATTTTAAAATTTTATAATTAAATAGTATATGTATATTATTTTTTTTATAAACTTTATTTTGTAAGTATTGTGATCCTTTAAATTTATTTTTTCTTACAATTAAATATATTTTTTTACAAATTTTTGATAAATATATAGATTCTTCTAAAGCGGTATCCCCACCTCCTATCACTGCTACTATTTTATTCTTAAAAATCATACCATCACATGTAGCACAATATGATATACCTAATCCTATAAATTTTTTTTCTGTTTTTATATTTAATTTATTAGGTAAAGACCCTGTTGCTATTATTATACTTTTAGTTATAATTTTATCGCCATTATCACTATATAATATATGATAAGGGAATTTTTTAAATGATATTTTTAATATACTATTTTTTTTTATTATACTACCAAATTTTAATGCTTGTTTATACATCTCATTCATTAATTTTACCCCTAATATACCTTTTGAAAATCCTGGGTAATTTTCTACTATTGTAGTAGTTATTAATTGACCTCCTTGTAAATCTCCAGTATATAATATATGTTTTATATTTGATCTAGCTAAGTATATAGCTGCAGAATAACCTGCTGGGCCTGAACCTATTATAATACTATCTTTCATTTTAAAATAAAACAAAATTAATTTAATTATATAATTAATTAAATATAAAATTTAAATAATGTCAAAATATAATGTTTTAAAAAACAAGAATATAAAATTTTTATATAGATTAGCAAAAAAATTAAAATTTAAAAAATATAAAAATTATAAAAAAAAAGATTTAATAAAAAAAATAATTAACTATAAAAAAAAAAATAATATTATAATAAGTGAAGGAGTTTTAGAAATTATACCTGATAATTATGGGTTTTTAAGATCTTCAGATTTTAACTATATTACTTCTCCTGATGATATTTATGTATCTAAATCTAAAATTAGATTTTTTGGTATGAAAACTGGAGATACTATAAAAGGGGAAATACGACCTCCTAAAAATGGAGAAAAATATTTTCCATTAATTAAAGTTATAGAAATAAATGGTAGATCTCCATCTTATACCATTAATAGATATACTTTTGATCATTTAATTCCTCTTTTTCCTACTGAAAAATTTAATTTATCAGGTAAAAATTCCTCTCTATCTACTAGAATAATAGATTTGTTTTCTCCTATTGGTAAAGGACAAAGAGCATTATTTGTAGCTCCTCCTAAAGCCGGAAAAACTAATTTAGTAAAAGATTGTGCAAATTGTATAGATAAAAATCATCCTGAAGTTTATCAAATAATTTTATTAATAGATGAAAGACCAGAAGAAGTTACAGACATGAAAAGAAGCGTAAATAGTGAAGTTATATATTCTACCTTTGATGAACATCCTGAAAAACATGTTCAAGTAGCAAATTTAGTTTTAAAAAAATCTATGAGAATGGTAGAATGTGGTCATGATGTAGTTATATTATTAGATTCTATAACAAGATTGGCTAGAGCTTATAATACTATTACTCCTACTTCCGGTAGAGTTTTATCAGGAGGGATTGATTCTAATGCCTTACAAAAACCTAAAAAATTTTTTGGTTCTGCTAGAAACATTGAAAACGGTGGTTCTTTAACTATAATAGCTACCGCTATGATAGATACAGGGTCAAAAATGGATGAAGTGATTTTTGAAGAATTTAAAGGGACAGGAAATATGGAATTACAACTTAGTAGACAAATTGCAAATAAAAGGATTTATCCAGCTATAGATTTAATTGCTTCAAGTACTAGAAGGGATGAATTATTATTAGATAAATATACATTAAAAAAAATGTCTATATTAAGAAAATATATATCAGAAATGGATTCTACTGAAGCTATAGAATTAATAATAAATCAAATATCTAAAACACATAATAATATAAAATTTCTAAAATCTATAAAAAAATAAAAGTTTATTTCATTTGAGGAAATAATATTACTTCTTGTATATTAAAATTATTAGTTAATAAAGCTATTAATCTATCTATACCAATACCTATACCTACTGTAGGAGGCATACCTATTTTTAATGATTTTATAAAATCTTTATCTATTTTATTTTTTTGTTCTTTTAATCTTTTATATTGTTCTATAGGATCATTTAATTCTGTATATGCATTAGCTATCTCTATAGAATTAATATATAATTCAAATCTTTCAGTAATTTTATAATTATTAGATTTGCTTTTAGCTAAAGGACTCATATATATAGGATAATCTATAATAAATACAGGATTTTTAATTTTATCTTTACAATATATATTAAATATATTATCTATTATTTTTTCTTTCTTATCAACATTAAGTTTTAATTTTTTAGAAATTTCTCTTAAAGTATTTATTGATGTATTTTCATTAATATTTAATTTACTATATTTATTAATTATATTAAATAATTTTATTTTTTTTATTTTTTTTTTAAAATCTATATTAATATTGTTAATTTTTATTTTTGTTTTATTAAAAGTTTTTTTACATATATATATTAATAATTTTTGTAAAAAATTCATCATCCACACATAATTTTTATATGGAACATAAAATTCTAATATAGTAAATTCAGGATTATGTATTTTATCTATACTTTCATTTCTAAAATTTTTAGAAAATTCATATACTCCTTTAAATCCACCAACTATTAATTTTTTTAAATATAATTCATTAGATATTCTTAAATACAATTTTTTTTTAAATTTATTATGATAAGTAATAAAAGGTTTAGCATAAGCTCCACCAGGTATATTTTGTAATATTGGTGTATCTACTTCAATATAATTAAATTTATTTAAAAATTTTCTTATATAATTAATTATTAATGATCTAATTATAAAATTTTTTTTACTTTTTTCATTTACTATAAGATCTAAATATCTCATTCTATATCTTTTTTCTTTATCTTTAAATTTATAATATATTTTTTTATTTTTTTGTTTTACATTAGGTATAGGATAAATACATTTTGATAATAAGACTATCTTTTTAATTAAAATTGTATATTCTTTAACTTTAGTTATAAATAAATTTCCTTTTATCCATATAATATCTCCTATATCTAAATATTTTTTAAATAAAAATATGTAAAAGTTGTTCTCTCTATATTTTTTATTTAATTTATTTATATTATAATATAATTGTATTTTTTTTTCACTATAATCTTTAATATCTACGAATGTAGATATACCCATATTTCTTATATTAAATATTCTACCAGATAAATATAATATTTTATTCTTATTAATAATATTTTGTTTATTTTTTAATATTTTTTTTATACTATAATTTATTTTTATTATTTTAGAAGGATATGGGTCAATTCCTAATAATTTTATTTTTTTTATTTTTTTTTTTCTTATGTATTCTTGTTCAAACATTTTAATTATTTAAATATTTAAATTTTAAAATTGTGAAAACCTTTTTAGTATATAAAGGGAAATTCGATTTTTGTATATAATAATAATATTTAGGATTTGTTTTAAAAACATTTTTTATTTTTTTTCCTTTATATTTTCCAAAATTAAATTTTTCATTTTTTTTATTATCTATTATAATAAATCCAGCAGGATCTAATATATTATTATATGATGTAAATTTCTCTAATTGATTAATTGTTTTATTTTTTAATTTTTTATATTTTTTTAATTGACCTTTAAAAATTTCATATGTAGCTAATACATCATTCTTAGCTTTATGAGGTAATAATTCTTTTTTACAATAATATTTATATGCAGCAGATAAAGTTCTAGGTACCATTTTATGAAAAATAATTTGTATATCTATACATTTATGTTTACTTATATCAAATGGGATTTTAGATCTTATCATTTCTTCAGCTAATATAGGTATATCAAATTTATTAGAATTATAACCCAACAAATCACTACCTTTAATAGTATTAAATATATTATGAGATACTACTTTAAATAAAGGTTGATTTTTTATATCTTTATTTTTAATACCATGAATTAAAGTAGATTTTTTTGGTATAGAAATACCTGGATTTATTAACCAATATTTATAAATTTTTTTATGATTAGGTAAAATTTTTAAAATATATATTTCTATTATACGATCTTTTATTATATTTAAACCAGTAGCTTCTATATCTATTAAACATAATGGCCTACTTAAATTATTAAGGATCATATTATTATTTTTAATATTAAATATTATAATTTAATTTTTTTTTAAATAAAAATTTATTTAAAAAAAAAATTATATCTTTTTATAATTTATAAAATTTACAAATAAAATGTTTATAAACAATAAAATTACTATAATTATCCCTAAAAAAAATATTAAAAAATCTGTAAAAAGAAATAAAATAAAAAGGAGAATTTTAAATTCATTAAAACAAAATAAAGCCTTTCTTTCTATAATTAATAATTATTTTATAATTATTTTTTATTTTTATAATCAAGTTTTAAGGTTTAATATTTTAAATCAATATATAAAAAACATTCTAATACATATTAATTATGAAAAAAAAATTAATAATAGGACTAGGAAATCCAACAAAAAAATATAAATATACACGCCATAATATTGGGTCTTTAATAGTAAAAAAAATTATTTTAAATTATAAAATAAAAAAAATATTTTATAATAATTTTGGTAATATATATATAAAAAAAAATAATAAATTTAAATTATTCTTTTTATTATCTAATTTATATATAAACAATATTGGGTTATCGGTAAAATATTTCTTAAAAAAATATAAATTAACATATAATAATTTAATTATTATATCTGATGATATATATCTTGAATTTGGTAAAATTAAAATAAAAAAAAAAGGAGGTTCAGGAGGACATAATGGATTAAAAAATATTCAACAAATATTAAAAACTAAAAATTATTTTAGAATAAAAATAGGTATTGGACATAATTTTAACTATGGAGAACAAAATAAATATGTATTAAGTCCTATGAATAAAAAAGAATTAAATATTATATATAAGATCATATACTTAAAAGTCTATAACATTATTAAAACTTTATAATTATTAAAACTTTATAATTATTATGTTTTGGGTTTTTTATAAAAATTATATAATTTTTCTATAATTTTATCAATTTCCCCATTCATTATTTTATCTAAATTATATAAAGATATATTTATCCTATGATCAGTTACTCTATTATGTGGATAATTATAAGTTCTTATTTTTTTTGATCTATCTCCTGTAGATACTAATTTTTTTCTTTTATATTCTATATCTTTTTTTTCTTTTATTCTATTTAACTCATATATTTTAGATCTTAAAACAGTCATAGCTCTTTCATAATTTTTATGTTGTGATCTTTCTTCTTGGCATTCTACTGTAATATTCGTAGGTATATGAAGTAGTCTCACGGCTGATTCTGTTTTATTTACATGTTGCCCTCCAGCTCCACTAGATCTAAAAGTATATCTTTTAATATCTGTAGGTTTAATATCTACATCTATATTATCTAATTTAGGTAATACAGCTACCGTAATTGCTGAGGTATGTAGTCTTCCTTGTGTTTCTGTTTTAGGTATTCTTTGTACTCTATGGACCCCAGATTCATATTGTAATTTTTCATATATACCTTCTTTATTTATATATAATATTACTTCTCGATATCCTATTTTACTTTTATTAGTATTTAATATTTTATATTTTATTTTTTTATTTTTAAAATACATTACATACATTCTAAAGATATCTTTTACAAATATACAGGCTTCATCTCCTCCAGTTCCAGAACGTATTTCTAAAATAGCTTTATTTTTATTTTTATTATTATTACTATTTATAAGTTTTATAAGTAAAAAAATTTTTTTTTTTAAAAATATAATTTTATTTTTTATATTATTTATATTTTTTTTTATTTCTAAATAAATTATTTCATTTTTGTTAGTATTTTTTTTTAATATTTTTAATTCTATTAAATTTTTTTTTTTTTTTTTATATTTTTTATATTTTTCAAATATTTTTTTTATATATTTATAAAATTTTTTATTAAATTTTTTATTTAAATATAAAATTTTTCCTTTTAAAAACTTATATATATTATTATATTTTTTTTTTATTTTATTAATTTCTAAAGTTAAATTTTTCATATATATTATTTTATATATTATAACTATGGATAGTATTAATAAATATATTTTTGAAATAAATAAAATTAAAAATAAAAAAATTAACCACAAAGATATTATTAAAATTAAAACAAAATATTTAAGTAAAAATGGTATAATTAATTTATTATTAAAAAAATTAAAAATAATAAAAGATAAAAAAAAATTAGGACAAAAAATTAATTTTTTAAAAAATACAGTTTTATATATTATAAAAAAAAATAATATATATAAAAATTATATTAAAGAAGAGAAAATAAATGATGATTTTTTTTTTAAAAAAAAAATATATAATTTAGGGGCTAAACATCCTATAACTTTAATTAAAGAAAAAATACTTAATATTTTATATAAATTAAACTTTACTATCGTATATAATGATAAAGAAATAGAAGATGATTGGCATAATTTTCAAGCATTAAATTTTTCAAAATATCATCCTTCTAGAAAAATGCAAGATACATTTTATATAGATAAAAAGTTATTATTAAGAACTCATACTTCTTCAATACAAATAAGATATATGAAAAAAAAAAAACCACCAATTAGAATAATAACTTTTGGAAAAGTTTATAGAAATGAATCAATATCTAAATCTTCGTATAATATGTTTCATCAAATAGAAATATTATATGTAGATAGAAGAAAATATGTATCTATAATAAATTTAAAAAATATAATAAATTATTTAATTACTAATATATTTGGGAAAAAATATAAATATAGATATAGAATATCATATTTTCCTTTTACTAAACCTAGTTTTGAAATAGATGTTTTTTATAAAAAAAAATGGATAGAAATCATAGGATGTGGTATTGTTAATAGAAAAGTATTAAAAAATGTAAATTTAAATTACAAAAAATTTACTGGATTAGCTATTGGCATAGGGATAGAAAGATTAGCTATGATTTTTTATCATATTAAAGATATTAGAGATTTTTTTAAAAATGATATTAGATTTTTGAATCAATTTAAATCTGAATTATAAATTTGTATAAATTTCATATAAAATAATCCCACATGCTATAGATACATTTAAAGATGATATTTTATTTTTATTTATTGGTATATAAACTTTATCTATAGACATATTTAATATATTTTTAGGGATACCTGTTTCTTCATTACCTAATATTAATGCTATAGAGAATTTATTAATTTTAAAATAATTTTTTATATTTTTATTCCCTTTTTCCGTTATAGATATAATTTTTATATTATTTTTTATTAAAATTTTTATACTTTGTTCTATATTTTTTACTCTACAAATAGGAATTTTAAAAATAGCCCCACTAGAAATTTTTATAATTTTTGTATTGTAAATATAATAATTATTAGGTATAATTATAAAATCTACATTAAAACATGCTGATGTTCTTATTATAGAGCCTATATTTTTTGTATCTGTTATATTGTATAATATTAATATTATAAGTTTTTTATTTTTATTTAAAATAATATCTTTTAAAGTAAAAGTCTTAATAAAATTAATATTTGCCACTATTCCTTGATAATTTTTTATTTTAGTTATATTTATAATTTTATTAAATTGGTCTTTATTTAATATTTTTATAGGTATTTTTTTTAAATATAAATTCTTAATTAATAATTTATATTTTTTTTCTCTTGAGTTATTAATAAATACTATTAATACTTTTATATATTTAGAGTTAATAGCTTCTTTTATAGGATGATATCCATATATATTTATTGTTTTTATCATATATATAAAATTTATATATTTATTATAATTAATAATTTTTATTAATACTTACTTTTATTATTATAATTTTTTACTATAATGGATTATACAAATACAAAAAAATATAAATATAATATATTAAGCAAATATTTAGATAAAATACCAAAAATTAATTTATTCGATATTTATAAAGGTAAAATTATAAATATCTTAGATGATTATGTGGTTATAGATTTTGGATATAAATCTGAAGGAATTATACCTTTAAATGAATTTAAAAATAAAAAAATAAATATAAATGATAAAAAAGATATAATGGTAATTAAATTAAATTATAATGGAAATTGTTTATTATCTTATCAAAAGGCTAAAAAATTTAAATCATGGATAAATATACAAAAGGCTTATAAAGAAAAAAAAAATTTAAAAGGATATATAACATCTAGAACTAAAGGTGGATTTATTCTAAATTTATATAAAAATATTTCATGTTTTTTACCAGGATCTCAAACTGATATAAACACTATAAAAGATTATGATCACTATGTAGGTAAAGAGATAGAAGTACAAATTTTAAAAATAAATTTAAAAACCAAAAATGTTATAGTTTCACATAAAATATTGATAGAAAAAAATATAGAAAAAAATAAAAAAAAAATAATATCTACATTACAAGTAGGACAAATTATAGAAGGGAAAGTTAAAAACATTATATATTATGGAGCTTTTATAGATTTAGGTGTAATAGATGGATTATTGCATATTACAGATATATCTTGGAAAAAAATTGATAATCCTTCAGTAGTATTAACATTAGGGAGAAAATATAATTTTATTATACTAGGAATAGATAAAAAAAAATTAAGAGTCCAATTAGGATTTAAACAATTAACTACTAATCCTTGGGATTCATTAATAAAAAAAATAACAATTGGTAGTTTAATAGATGGTATAGTTACAGCAATTACAGATTATGGAGCTTTTGTAGAAATTGAAGAAGGGATAGAAGGTTTATTACATGTATCTGAAATGGCCTGGGATCATCAATTAAAATCAGCAAAAGATTTTGTAAAAGTTCATCAAAAATTAAAATGTATAATTTTAAATATTGATAAAGATGATAAAAAAATATATTTAAGTATAAAAAGATTAGAAAAAGATCCTTGGGAAGAAATAATTAAACCATATAAAATAGGGACTAAACATACAGGTATTATTAGTAAAATATTAAAAAATAATTATGGATTAAAAATTAAATTAGATAATAATTTATATGGTATATTATTAAATGATGATATTTCTTGGTATTATGATATTGAAGATTTGTCTTTAGAATATAAAATAGGTAATACAATAGATGTTGTAATTTTATCTATTGATTCTAATATGAGAAAAATTTATTTAGGACATAAACAATTAAATGAGAGTAAATGGAATGAATATCAAAAAATATATAAAATTAATAGTATTCATGAAGGTCAAATAATTAAAATATATAAAAGAGGTATTACCTTAAAAACTAAAAAACATAACCATTTAATATTTTATATACCTTATAGATTCTTAAAATATTTAAAAAATCAAATCGGAGATACTATTAAATTTGGAATTTTAGAATTTAATATAAAAAATAAAAAAATTATAGTTACTCCTTATATAAAAACAAAAAAAATTAGAACTATCGAAAAATCTACTTTTGGAGATTTATATGAATTAAATGTTATAAAAAAAAGAATAGAAGAAGAAGAAAATAAACGATAATTTAATTTACCCCTACGGGGGTTCTTAAGTTTATTTTATGTGTAGTTATTTACAAAATTTTATATATATATTTTATTTTATCTTTTTTAATATAAAAAATTAAAATATAATATTTATTATATTTATTATTATATATTTTTTTTAAAAAAAAAATTTTTTTAAATATATTATTAATAATATTATTAATATTATATTTTTTTATATTTATAATTTTTATAATATAAAAGACGTTATTTATTATTATTGAATTATTAAATTCTATTATTTTATTATTATAATAATATTCTAGTTTTAGAATATTTATTTTATTTCTATTTTTACTAATTACTTTAGTCTTTAAATATTTTATTATTTTTTTTTTATATACATATTGATATGTATACTTATTTTGTTTTTTATAGTTAATGAGTTTAATTTTTTTTAAATTATTAATTAAACTATTAGTATTAGTATTTTTTTTTAATTTTAATTTTTTATTTTCAATACCAAAACAATATTTATTTCTTTTTTTATTCCATACATTAATTTTTTTTAAAAATTTTTGGAATAAAAAATATATATTTAAACAATTATCATTTTTATTTAAAAAAATAATTAATTTATTTTTAGCTCTAGTAGTTAAATTATATAAAATATTAAAATTATCTATTTGTTTTTTTATAATAAAATTATCTATATGTTTTTTATATATTTTTTTATTAAAATATATATCATTTAGACATTGTTTTTTATTATAAAAAATATTCCATTTAAATAAAGGTAAAATTATAATTTTAGAAAGTATATCTTTATTGTCATTTATAGATAAAACTTTTATTATATTATTATTATTTATAATATATTTATATTTGTTTTTAGCCCAATAATCTAAAAAATGATATATATTATTTTTATTTTTTTTTTCAAATTCATAAATAATATCTAAAAAATTATATAATATAGATTCATTTAAATGCAATTTTCTAATTAAATATACTACTTTTTCATAAAAATTTAATTCTAATAAAATATTATAAGATATATATATATTATTCTTTTTTAAAAAAGAAAAAAAAAATTTAATTTTTTTTTTGTAAATGGATTTTTTAATTTTAATTGACTTTAAATTATTAAGCTTATTAAATAATAAAATGAAATTTATACGATATTTATATACATTTTTATAAATTATACATTTTAATAATTGTATTAATATTTTAACGTGAATTAGATCATTTAGATATAATCCATTATTAAAAATAATATTATTTAAGATATTATTATTTTTATTTAAATTTAATATAAAATTATTAACTTCTTGCTGTGTTTTTCCCATTATAATAATATCTCTGGGTGTATATCCCTGATTTAAAATATTTTTAATATTTACTAAAATTTTTTTATAATAATTATTTTTTTTCCCTAGAATATTTATTTCTATATATCCATTATTTTTTTCTTTAGATAATTGTATACAGCTATTATTATATATAACTTTATATTTTTTATATAATATATAATTATCTTTTATATAACTATATAAATTGTTATTAAATAATACTATAAAATAATCATTTACCTTATTTTTTCTTATTTCTTTTTTAGATATAATATTATGTGTTTTATATATATTTTTAAAGTTTTTAATATATTTTATACAATTTGCATCCTCACCTTTATAGATATATTTTTTAAAATCTCCCCACAAATAAATATTATTTCCTTCATATATAATATTATAAAATAAAAACTTCAATAAGTTCCATTGATCATTAGTTAGTTTTGGATACTCATACAAAAATAATGTTTTATATGTATTACATATATTAATATAATTATTATTAAATATTTTTTTAGTTTTATTATATATATATTTTTTTTTATTATATTTTAATATATATAATATTAACAATTTGTAAATATTATATTCAATCAAATTATTATAATTAATATAATTTAAAGCTATTTTTTTTATAAAAGAATCATATTTATAAATAATTTTTTTTATTTTATTTTGTGATTTATCTATTTTAATTTTCTCATTTAAGTTTATTTTTTGAGAATAAAAAATATTTTTTTTTAAATTATTCTCTAATCTTTTATTTAAAAATCTATTATTTAAATATACTTGTTTAAGTAAATTAAAATTTATTTTTTTTTCAAATATTTTATAAATATCATTATATATAAAAGATTTTTTATTAATTTTTTTTTTTTCTAAAAAAGAATAAAATATTTCTTTCTTTTTATATAAAAATTTTCTAATTTTTTTTTTAAAAAGTATATAATTATAAATCTTTTTATTTATATTATTTTCATTTATATATTTTATTTTTAAATTATTATTTAATAATAATTTTACTTTTTTTTTTAAAACTTTAGTAATTTTAAAATATCCTATATATATTTTTTTATATAAAAATTTTTTTATATATATATAATTTTTTTTTTTTTTATTTTTAAAAATATTATTTAAAAAAAAATATATTAATTCTTTATTTACTATATAATTTATATTTTTTTTAAATAAATAATTTTTATAATTATTTATATTATAATTATAATATATTTTATTTAATAATTTTTCTATAGTAAATATCGGCAATTTATCATAATTTAACAGTATATTTTTTAATAAAATCTTTGATTTTTTTTGTATATTTTTATAAGAAATAAAAATATTGTTATGTAAAAATTTTGATAAATTTGCTTTTTTATTATAAGATATTCTTTTTAAATTTTTAATAATTTTGTCTATAATAATTATAGAAAATTTATAATAAAAAGTAATAATTAAAATATTAAAAAAATAAAAAGGATCAGATTCATTTTTATATAATAAAAAGATATAATTATAAATTATAGAATTTATAGGTTTAGTACCTGCAGAATAATTATTGATATAAATTAAATATTTTTTATACATTTTAAATTATAATATATTATATTATTATTATAATAATATTATGTATGTATGGATAGACATTATGAAACTATAATTATATTTACACCAGTTTTATCTGAAGAACAAATAAAGAATGCTTATATAGAATATAAACTTTATTTAGAACAAAATAATGTTAATATTATTAAAAAAGAAAAATGGGGTATGAAAAAATTAGCCTATAAAATTAAAAATAAAAATAATGGGTTTTTTTTTTTATTAGAATATGTAAGTACTCCTTCATTTATTAATATATTAAATAATAAAATTTTACAAGACGAGCGTATAATTAGATTTTTAACGGTAAAAATGAATAAATATGCTATAGAATATTCATTAAATAGAAAAAATAAAAATGAAAAACAAAAACCAAAACAATAATAAAATAAAATATTTATCACCTATAGATATTGATATAAAACGTAAAAAAAAATATTGTTTCTTTAAAAAAAGAAATATAAAATATATAGATTATAAAAATCCTGATTTTCTTCTTCAATTTATTAATGAATTTGGGAAAATATTACCTAGAAGAATTACAGGAACTTCAAAAAAATATCAAATTTTATTAAAAAAAGCTATTAAAAGATGTAGACATATAGGGTTATTACCTTTTATTAGTGATGAATTAAGATAATAAATTTATTATATGATTAAAATAATTCTAAAAAAAAACATAGAAAATTTAGGCTATAAATATGATGTTTTATATGTAAAATCTGGTTATGCTTTAAATTATTTAATACCGAATCAATATGCTATAATAGCAACTAAATCAGAGGAAAAAATTAATAATGAATTATTAAAACAAAAAAAAGAAAAATTTAATTTATTGATTAATCAATATAAAAAATATATAAAATTAATAAAAAATATTAATATAACTTTTTCTATAAAAAAGAAAAATACTGATAAAATTTTTGGTAGTATTACAAAAAAAGAAATAAAAAAAAAATTAGAAGATTATAAAATTTTTATACCAAAAAATAAAATATATATAAAAAATAAAATAATTAAACACCCTGGTAAATATAAAATTAAAATAAAATTATTTAAAGAATTAGAAACATTTTTAAACATCACAATTTTATAAAAAAAAAATTATATATATAATTTAATATATTCATTTATTATATCATCAATATCACCATTTATAATTTTATCTAAATTTTTAGTTTTATATCCAGTTTTTAAATCTTTAATTAATTTATAAGGATGCATAATATAATTTCTAGTATGATGCCCCCATTCTATTTTTTCTTTTTTTTCTATTTTTTTTTCTTTTTTTAAATTTAATAATTTAGATTTTAATATTTTTAATGCATATTCTTTATTTAATATTTGAGATCTAGTTTTAGTACATACTATAGATATTTTTGTAGGTTTGTGTATTAATCTTACTCCACTTTCTACTTTATTAACGTTTTGTCCCCCCGATCCACTAGATCTAAACGTTTGATATATAATGTCTTTATAATTTATTAATACTTCTTTATTATTTTTTATTAATGGAAATACACAAACTGAAGCAAATGATGTATGTCTTTTATTTTTTAAATGTGATTTTCTAATTAGTTTATGGACTCCATTTTCACCTTTTAAATAACCATAAATATATTCTCCACATATTTCAAACATAGCAGTTTTTAGGCCTATTTTATTTAAATTACAAACATTTATTAAATTGAATTTAAATTTATTTTTATAAGCCCATAATTTATACATATTTAAAAGAATTTTGACCCAATTACAACTATCATATCCACCGGCTCCTGAATTAATTTGAATAATAGCATTAAACTTATCTTCTTTTTTAAAAATTATTTTTTTTAATTTTTTAATTAACTTTTTAATATAATTATAATATATAAGAATATCAGAACGAATTAGTTTTATATTTTCTTTTAAGGATAAAGTATATAATAATTTTATGTCTTTATATTTAGTTATAATTTTATTATTAATAGTTATAATTTTATTATATTTAGATTTTTTTTTATTTAAATGTATAAATTTTTTAATATTATCTTTTTTAAATTTTATATTAATTTTATTAATAATAAATTCATTAATTTTTTTAATTTTTTTTTTAAATTTATTAATATTTATTATTTTTTTAAGATTTTTTATAATTATATCAATTTTTTTTTCCATTAAATATAAAACGGAGAGAGAGGGATTTGAACCCCCGGAAGAATTAATATTCTTCTACGGTTTTCAAGACCGTTGCAATAAACCACTCTGCCATCTCTCCTTATCTTTTTTTTTAAAATATAATATAAATAAAAAATAAAAAAAAATTAATATGTCTCTAAAAATTACTAAAGAATGCATAAATTGTGGTGCATGTGAATTAGAATGTCCTAATAAAGCTATATATGAAGGAGGAAAAAAATGGAGTATTTCAGAAGGTACATCTATAAAAAATGATTATATATATAAAGGTAAAAAAATTTTAAAAAATAAAAAATATAAACCTATATCAAATGATATATATTATATAGTGAAAGAAAAATGTACTGAATGTATAGGATTTTTTAAATATCCACAATGTGCTGCTGTATGTCCTGTAGATTGTTGTGTAAAAGACAAAAAAAATAAAGAAAGCATAAAAACCTTAATGAAAAAAAAAAATATTTTACATAATAAATTATAATAAAAATATGACGTAAGGGGGATTTGAACCCCCGACTTTTGGATTATGAGACCAATACTCTACCACTGAGTTATTACGTCTTTTCTACAATATTAAAATAAAAAATAATATAATAAAAATTAATTTAAATGTATAATAAAAATATATTAATAGGAATATTTAAAACTAACAAAAATCAATCTATTGAATATTTAAATGAATTAAATAATTTATTAAAAATTTTTAAAGGGATAGTATATAAAACTTTTTTACAAAGACGATTTAAACCCAATAATTTAACTTTTGTAGGTAAAGGATACTTAGATAAAATTAGTATATATGTAAAAAAAAATTTAATAGATACTGTAATATTTGATGACGAATTATCTTTAAGTCAAATTAATAATATTGAAAAAAAATTAAAATGTTTTATTTCAGATAGAACTAAATTAATATTAGATATATTTTCATATAGAGCTAAAACTTCTTATGCTAAAATACAAGTAAAACTAGCAAAATATCAATATTTATTACCTAGACTTAAACATATGTGGAGTCATTTAGAAAGACAAAAAGGAGGTATAGGATTACGTGGACCAGGGGAAAAAGAAATAGAAACTGATAGAAGATTAATAAGACAGACAATAATAAATCTAAAAAAAAAATTAAAAAAAATTAATAATCAAATATTTATACAAAGAAAAAATAGAAAAAATAAAATTTCTTTATCTTTAGTAGGATATACTAATGTCGGGAAAACTACTATAATAAATAAAATAACTAAACAAAAATTATTTACAGAAAATAAATATTTTACTACTTTAGATACCAATGTAAATAAATTTTACTTTAAAAATAAAAAATTTCTATTAATAGATACTATAGGGTTTTTAAGAAAAATTCCTACTAAATTAATAGAATCATTTAAATCTTCTATTATAGAAATACAAAATTCTGATATTATTTTACATATAATTGATATATCTACTACTTTTATATTAGATAAATTTTTATATGTTACAAACTTTTTGTTTAATGAATTAAATGTATATAATAAAAATATAATTATAGTATTTAATAAAATAGATAAAATTAAAAATTTTAATAAATTATTAATAAAAAAAAATTTTGGGATTAAAATATTTAAAAATAAATATTTAATATATAAAAATAAAAAAATGATATATATATGTATATCTACTAAGAATCGTAAGGATATATTAAAATTTAAAAGGTTAATATATAATGTTACATTAAAAATTAATAAATAAAATTTAAATGGTCTCGGCTGGATTTGAACCAGCGACCTCTTGATTATGAGTCAAGTGCTATAACCGACTAAGCTACGAGACCTTTTAATATATTATTAATATAAAATTATTTTTTAAATTTAAAAATTATTCTTTCTTTTTTATAAAAAAATATATATAATTATTATTATATATAATTTTATTATTTAATTTTTTTTTTTTATTTGATATTATTTTTAAAGCTAAAGTTTCATTTAATATTATTTTTTTATATTTTTTTATTACTTTATATAATAATTTATAATTTTTATTATATAAATAAATATTAATTGTATCTGTAATTTTTAATTTATTTTTTTTTCTTAATATTTGTATTTGCCTAATAAAATCTCTTACCCAACCTTCTATTTTCAAATTTTTTGTTATTTTAGTATCTAAAATAATAATCGTATTATCATTAGTATACATAATAAGATTATTATTTATATTTTCATTATATATATATATATCGTTTATAGATAATTTAATTTTATTTTTTAAATATATATATTTTTTATGTTCAAAAAATTCTATTTCTTTTTGAGTTAAATTGTTAATAAGTTTTGTAATTTCTTTAATTTTATTTTTATATTTTGGCCCTAAAATTCTATAATTAATCTTTATTCTTTTTTTTATATATTTTTTTATCTCTTTAATATTTATTAATTTTATATGTTTTACATTAACTTCTTTTTTTAATATCTTTAATAAATTTTTATCTTTATAAATATTATCATTATAAATATTTTTAACTATATATACATATTTTAATGCTTGTCTAACTTTAATATTCTTTTTTTTTCTTAAAGATAAAATTATACTAGAATATTTTCTAATATATAACATCTTTTTCTCAATTTCTTTATTAATATATTTATTATAACTTTTTGGATAATTATTATATATTATACTTTTTTTATTAAATAATTTTATATATATATATTCCATAAAAAAAGGTGAAATAGGATAAGAAATTTCTAAAACATTTTTAATACATATAAATAAAGTATAATATGCAGATAATTTATTATTATCATGATTAGATTTCCAGAATCTTCTTCTTGATAATCGAACATACCAATTACTTAAATCATGTAGGACAAATTTATTTATATATCTAGTTATATTAGTAAAATTAAATAATTTATAATATTTATATATTTTAACTAATAAATTATTTAATTTAGAAAGAATCCATTTATCTATATATTTATAATTAATTTTTATATCTTTTAATTTATTAAAATTTAAATTATCAATGTTTGAATAATTATAAATAAATAAGTAAATATTATATAATGTATTAAAAAATTTATTTTTAATTTTTTTTATATCTTCTATATTAAATTTTATATTTTTACTAGGATTATTCTTATATATAATATACCATCTTACACTATCTACACCATATTTCTTTAATATTTTAAATGGATTTAATGTATTACCCTTACTTTTTGACATTTTTTTACCATTCTTATCTAAAATTATACCTAATGGCAAAATATTTTTATAAGATATTGACTTAGATATTATTGTCGATATAATATGTAATGTAAAAAACCACCCTCTAATTTGATCTATACCTTCACTTATAAAATCAGATGGAAATATAATATTTTTATCTATTAACTTTTTATTTTCAAATGGATAATGAAATTGAGCATAAGAAGATGATCCAGAATCAAACCATACATCAATAACATCATGCTCTCTATACATCTTTTCACCCCTTTTAGAAGATAAAATAACATTATCTAATATATCTTTATGTAAATTAATTTTATTATAATTTAGAATATGTTTTTTAAAGGGATTTTCTACCATATATCCTAATTTTATAGATTTATTTATTTCATAGTTTAATTCTTTTAAAGATCCTATTACCAAATATTCTTTATTTTTTTTAGTGCTCCATATAGGTAAAGGCGTTCCCCAATATCTAGATCTTGATATATTCCAATCTTTTATATCCTTCAACCAATCTTCAAATTTTTTTTTTATTAAATTTCTAGTACACCAATTAATATTTTTACTTAAATTTAAAATTTTATTTTTAATTTTAGTTAAATTAATAAACCAGGATTTTATAGGATAATATATTATAGGCTTGTTAGTTCTCCAACAATGTGGATAATTCTGAATATGTTTTTTTATTTTAAATATTTTTTTTTCTTTTTTTAAAATATTTATAATTTTTTTATCTACTGAAAATTTTTTTTTATTATTATCATAATAACTTTCTTTTATATATTTTCCACCTAATCCAAAAGGGACTTCTTTAATAAATTTCCCATATTTATCTACTATAGGTATTATATCTTTATTTTTATCTTTATAAAATATATTTGATATATTATTTTTTTTAGCAATTTCATAATCTTCTTTACCAAAAGTAGGCGATATATGTATTATACCTGTCCCTATATCTTCTTTAATTATATTTAATGTATCATTTATTATAATAAACTTTTTCTTATTATCTAATGGTTTAAACCAATCTAACAATTGATAATATTTTAATCCAATTATTTTTTCACCTAAAAATCTATATAATATTTTATATTCGTTTTGGGTTTTAAATACATTTGCTATAGCTTTTTCTGCTATTATAATATTTATATTTTTTATCTCTATAATTAAATAATATATATTCCCTTTAATTAATAAAGCTGTATTTGATGGTAATGTCCATGGCGTAGTAGTCCATGCTAATAAATATATTTTATTTTTAATCTTATTTTTTAAAAATGAACTTCTTTTTTTTAATTTAAATAATACATAGATAGATAATACCTTTATTTTTTTATTAGTATTGGGAAAATTTAATTCTAAATAACTAATAGATGTCCCAGCCATAGGAGAATACGGCAATACTTTATAGGCTTTATATAATAATTTTTTTTTATATATTTGTTTAATTATCCACCATATACTTTCTATATATCTACTATCATAAGTAATATAATAATTTTTTTCATTAAAAAAATATCCTATTTTATTTGTGAATTTTTTCCATATATTTAAATTATTTTTAACAAAATTTTTACATATTTTGTTATAATATTTAATAGGTATTTTCTTTCCTATATCTTTTTTATTAATTTTTAATTTTTTTTCTACTGATAATTCTATAGGTAACCCATGAGTATCCCATCCTAATTTATTAATTACTTCATAATTATTCATAGTATAAAATCTATAAATTATATCTTTTATTATCCTAGAATAAATATGATGTATACCAGGTTTCCCATTCATAGATGGAGGACCATCATAAATTATAAATTTTCTTTTATTGTAATGTTTATAATTTATTATTCTTTTTTTTTTCCAATAATTAAAAATTTCTTTATATATTCTATATAAATTTAATTTATTATTCAAAATGAAAATATTTAATTAAATAAAAATAAGTTAATAAAAATATAGCCCATAGGGGAATTGAACCCCTCTTTCCAGAATGAAAATCTGACGTCCTAACCAATAGACTAATGGGCCTAATATTTATTAATTAAATTAGATAATTGACTCTTTATTCTCGATACTTTATTTAAATGTAATATTTTTTTGTTTTTTAATTTATCTAACATAGAAAATAATATCGATACTTTTTTTAAAAGTACATTTTTATCTAATTTATAAAGAATTAAATCTTTTTTAAACTTTTTTATAAATGTTTTAGCTGTTTTATATTTATATCTATTATATATTTTTTTTTTTATATTTTTTCTTTGTCTTTTTAAGACTGATTTACTAGACATTTTTAATATATATTAATATAATATAATTATTTAATTTTTTTAAAATTAAATCCAATTTTTTTTAAATCATACCAAAAATTAGGATAAGATTTATTAACTGTTTTGGGATTTTCAATCAAAATTTTATTTCTAATAGCTAATGCAGAAAAAGACATAGCCATTCTATGATCTTTATAAGTATTAATTATAGTATTCTTATAATCTATTTTTTTAAAATCAATAATTTCTATAGTATCATTTGTGATTTTTGTAATAGTCCCTATTTTATTTAATTCATTCTTTAAGGCTATTAATCTATCTGTTTCTTTTATTTTTAAAGTGTTTAACCCAGTCAATAGACATTTTATTTTTAAAATAGAGCATGTAACTATTATAGTTTGAGCTATATCTGGTGTTGATTTTAAATCTAATTTAAAATATTTAGGATATTTAAATATGTTTTTTTTTTTAATTATTATTATACCTTTTTTTTTAAAAATAGTTTTTACCCCAAAATATTTATCATAAATATATGATATTATACTATCTCCTTGATAACTTTTTTTTTTATATTTTGTTAATATAATCTTTTTTTTATCTAATATAGATATAATAGAATAAAAATATGAAGCAGAACTCCAATCAGATTCTATATAATATTTTATTTTTTTTTTATTTTTATAGTTGAATTTTTTAATGTATATATAATTTCCTTTTCTTTTTATTTTAAATTTTATTTTTTTTAAAATTTTAATAGTCATATTAATATATGAAAAAGAAATTTTATCATTTAATAATTTAATTATTAATCCTTTTTTTAATTTAGGACCAATTAAAATTAAAGAAGTTATGTATTGACTACTAATATTCGAATTTATCTTAATTTTATTCTTATATATCTTTTTACCTAAAATTTTTATAGGGGGATATCCTATTTTTTTTAAATATTTGATATCACACCCTATTTCTTTTAATGCTTTTACTAAATGATATATTGGTCTTTTTCTCATTCTATAAGATCCTGTCAATATTACTTTTCTATTCTTTTGAATAGAAAAATAAGAAACCAAAAATCTCATTACAGTTCCAGCATCTTGTATATTTATTTTTTTTTTATTCGTCTTTAATGATAATAACATTAACTTAGTATCATTCGAATTAGATACATTATATAATATAACATGGTTAAATAATTTTTTAATAATTAACAATCTATTTGTTTCACTCTTAGATCCACAAACATTAATTCTTACTATATTATTATTATAATAATTTTTTTTATTATATCTTAATTTAAAATACATATATTAATAAAATTATTAATAATAATAATATAATAATAATTAATATAATGAAATTTATTTAATATACATTATTAATACATTAATATCTGATGGAGATATTCCACTTATTCTAGTAGCTTGTCCTATAGAATATGGTCTATAATAATCTAATTTCTCTTTACCTTCATTAGATAATGATTTTAATTTATAATAATCTATATTTTTAGGAATTATTAAGTTTTCTAATCTATTCATCCTATCTACTTCTTTTTTCTCTTTTTTAATATAATATTCATATTTTATTTCATTATTTATAATATATTTATATTTCGTAATATATATAAAATTTTTTTTACAAAAATTATTATTCTTAATAGAATTTAATATATAATTTATATTTATTTCTGGTCTTAATAATATTTTATTTAAATATACTTTTTTATTATTATTCTTAATTTTATTTAAACTTATTTTAGTTTTTTTAAAATAATTAATTATATAATTAATTCTATTTTTCTTTTTAATAAAATTTTTAATTTGGTTTTTACTAATTAATCCTAATTTATATCCTTTTGGCATTAATCTAAAATCTGAATTATCTTGTCTTAATAATATCCTATATTCTGCTCTAGAAGTAAACATTCTATAAGGTTCTGTAGTTCCTTTATTTATTAAATCATCAATTAGTACACCTATATAAGCTTCATTCCTTTTTAATATAAAAGGATCTTTCTTGTAAATACTTAAATAAGAATTTATACCTGCAATTAATCCTTGACAAGCAGCTTCTTCATATCCTGTAGTCCCATTTATTTGACCAGCCATATATAAATTTTTTATTTTTTTAGTTTCTAAAGTAGATTTTAATTGTATAGGATTAAAAAAATCATATTCTATAGCATATCCAAATTCTAATATTTTTGCTTCTTCTAACCCTTTTATAGTTTTTATTAATTTATATTGGAGTTTTTTAGGTAAACAAGTAGATAAACCATTTAAATACATTATATTACTATTCCAACCATCAGGTTCTATAAAAATTTGATGTTCATTTTTATTACTAAATCTATATACTTTATCTTCTATAGAAGGACAATATCTAGGTCCATTATTATTAATTTTACCTCTAAATATAGGTGATTTATGGTAATTCTCTTTAATTATATTATGTGTATCTTTATTTGTATATGTTATATAACATTTTTTTTGATCCTTTAAATATTTCGTATTTTTATAAGAAAATTTGCTAGGTGATTTATCTCCATATTGTTTTAAAAGATTTTTAAAATTAATAGATTTTTTATATATTCTAGGTGATGTTCCAGTTTTCATACGTCCTACGATAAATCCATATTTTATTAATTGTTTAGTTAATCCTTTAGTACTATTTTCTTTTATTCTACCTCCTTTATATTTTTTATTTCCTATAAAAATTTTTCCATTTAAAAATGTACCATTCGTTAATATTACAGATTTACTATTTATTATTTTATTTTTTTTTGTTATTACACCTTTAATTATTCTATTCTTTATTATCAATTTTTCAACGATATCTTCTATAACTTTTATATTTTTTTTTTTTATAAAACCTTGGACTATTTTCATATATAACTTTCTATCTATTTGAGCTCTAGGGCTCCACATAGCAGGTCCTTTAGATTTATTTAACATTTTAAATTGGATCATAGATAAATCTGCAAATATGCCCATATGCCCTCCTAAAGCATCAATTTCTCGTACAATTTGGCCTTTACCTATACCACCAATAGAAGGATTACAAGACATCTTTCCTATAGTATTTACATTCATAGTTATTAATAATACTTTTGCGCCTAATTTATGTAAACTTAATAAGGCTTCTATACCTGAATGTCCGCCTCCTACAACTATAGTATCATATTTTGTCATATTTTATTATTATTTTATTTAATTTTTTTATATAAATATTTTCTTTATTTTTCATTTCTTTTTTATTTAAACTATTATTATCATTATATCCTATTAAATGTAATAAAGAATGTATAATTACTCTTTTCATTTCTATAGAAAAATTAACTTTCCATATAATAGAATTATTATAAACTTGATTAACGCTTATAAATATATCTCCATATAGTATATTTTTATTATAATCTTTATTATAATTAAAAGTAATAGTATCAGTATAATATTGTCTATTTAAAAATTTTTTATTTATATATAATAAATATTTATTATTACAAAATATATAATTTATATTATATATTTTATTATTTTCTAATTTTACTATTTGTTTAATTTGTTTTTTTAAAATTTTATATTTATATATCCTAATTTTTTTTAACATATAAATATTAATCATAAAAATTTATTATTTTTATTTATTAATAAAAATAAAAAATTAATTTTTATGTTATTTAATAATTTTATAGATAAAATTACTTTAACTTGTATTAGTGGTAATGGAGGCCATGGATGTGTACATTTTATAAAAAAAAATAAAAAACTAGGTAAACCAGATGGTGGAAATGGAGGTGATGGAGGTAAAATTATATTTGTAGGTGATAAAAATTTATTTACTTTATATAGTTTTAAGAATAAAAGGATATATAAAGCACAAAATGGATTTAATGGAATGAAAAATTGTAAAACAGGTAAAAATGGAAAAAATATTATTATTAAAATACCTTTATATACTATTTTATCATATAAAAAAAGAGAAACAAAAAAAAAAATAATAATTAAAAAACAAGATGAAAAAAAAATCTTAATATTAGGTGGAAAAGGAGGTAAAGGTAATAATTTTTATAAAAATTCAAGTAATCAAAAATCTAAAAATTATAGTTTAGGCGAAAAAGGTAAAAAGTTAATAATTAAATTAAAATTACAATTAAAAATAGATATAGGTATTATAGGATATCCTAATACTGGTAAATCTACAATATTATCTATATTAACGTCTAATAAGCCTAGAATAGCTGATTATGATTATACTACGATAATACCTAATATCGGTATATATTATAAAAATTATAATAAATATATTGTTATGGATATACCTGCAATTTATTTAAAAAATGGTAAAATTATAAAAAATAAATATCTTAAGTATTTAAAAGACTGTAATATTATTTTAATAATTATGTCCATTAATAATATAAAAGAATATAAAAAAAATAATTTAATTATTAAAAGAATTCTTAATAAGAATAAAATAAATATTAAAAATAAAATTATAATTATATCTAAATATTATAATATTAAAAAAAAAAATCTTGTTTTATTAAAAAAATATTTTAAAAAAAAAAAAAAAAACATATTTTTTTTTAATAAAAAAGATAAAGAAAAAAAAGAATTAAAAAAACAAATTAATAAAATTTTATAATTTATTTTTTAAATATTTAATTCCGTTAGTCATATCTTTAGGTAGTTTAGATATTAATGTTTTATAATTTTTAGTTATGGGGTCTTTATAACTTAAATAATACGCATGTAAAGCATGTCTTGGTATAATTTTAAATAAATAATTTATACTATTTTTATAATATTTAATGTATATATTAGGTATTTTATTCCCTCCATATAACTTATCATTAAATATAGGATGTCCTATATATTTAAAATGCACTCTAATTTGATGAGTTCTCCCGGTTTTTAATTTACATTTTATTAAACTAAAAATTTTAAAAGTTTTTAAAATTATATATTTAGTAATAGAATATTTTCCATACTTTTTTTTATTATTATTAATTACCATCATTTTAATTCTATTATTTTTATTTCTACCTATATAATTTTTAATAATATCTTTCTTCTTTTTAGGGATTCCCCATATTAAAGCGTAATATTCTTTTTTAATTGTTTTTGTTAAAAATTGTTTTTTAATATAATTAAAAGTAGGAATGTTTTTAGCTATTATTAATAATCCAGAGGTTTCTTTATCTAATCTATGTAATAACCCATATCTATAATATGTATAATTAAAATCATTATAAATATGTTTGTTATTTATATAATATTTTAACCAATTTATTAATGTATTATTATAATTACCATATCCAGGATGGACAATTTGTCCTGGTTGTTTATTAATAACTATAATATTATTGTCTTCATAATGTATTTTTATATTTAATATATTATTAGAATCTATATTTTTAGTTTTTTTATTTTTACTATATATAATAGTTATTTTATCATTTTTTTTTAATATTTTATTTTTTTTAGTTTTTTTATCGTTTAATAAAATATTCTTATTATATATGTGTATTTGTATTTTATTTCTAGATATTTTTTTTTTAAAAAAAAAAATATATAAATATTTATCTATTCTAATTTTATTAGATAAATTTTTATTTTTTATATATATATTTTTTTTCATTTATAGAAATGAAATAAATTACATTTATATGGAGTTGGCGGGGTTTGAACCCGCGTCCATATTAAAATATGTTAAATATTATTTACATATTTATCTAATTTTAAATTAGATTTTTATTTTTAAAAATTAGAAAAAAAAATAAAATCTTTATATTTTTTTTTAAAAAAATATTATATATAAATAAAAAAAATATAAAAAAAAATATATATAATTAACTTACTAATTTCGACCTCTATTTATACTTGTAATATAATACTTTATTAATCTAAATTTTTTTAAATTAATAAATCTTGCTCTAAAAATAATTTAGTATAGCTTTAAGCAGCAAGAGCGTATTTATTTTCTCCTTTTATTTTATTTTTATTATTTATAAGTGAATAATAACACTATATGAATATTTAATATATTTTAACATGTCAATTCCAAATAACAACCCCTTAATTCTTAATTTATTAAAAATATAATAAAAATTAAAATATTAAAGAAATTATACCTAAATCATAAACCATTAAACCTAATCCTATAATACTTCCAGTACAATTAGGAGATATTAAAGATTTATGTCTTATATTTTCTCTATTAAAAATATTAGAAATATGTATTTCTATAACTTTAATATTTTCCCCAATTATATATTTAATAGTATCAGATATAGCTAATGAAGTATGAGTATATGCTCCAGCATTTATAATAATACCTAAAATTTTTTTTTTATATTTTTTACTAAGTTGTAATAATTTTATTATTTTACTTTCACTATTAGTATAATAATTTTTTATTTTTATATTTTTTTTTAAATATTTTTTTTTTAAATTATTTAAATAATTATTGATATTTATATTACCGTATATATATTTTTCTCTTGTTCCTATTAAATTAATATTAGGTCCGTTTATAATTATAATAGTTTTCATATTATTTTATATTTTAAATATATTATAAATTTTTTTCTTAGATATTATTTTATATTTCCCTTCTTTTTTTATAGAATTAGAAATTTTTAATCCTGCAAAATTTATTCTTTGTAAATATAAAATTTTATATCCTATTCTTTTAAAAACTCTATGAATTATTCTATTCCATCCTACATAAATAGATAAAATAAGTACATTTCTTTTTTTTTTAATTATATTAATCTTATTTATTTTTATTTTTCCTTCTTTAAAAATTATTCCATTTTTTAGTTTTATTATATTATTTAAACTAATTTTTTTATTTAATATTATTTTATATTTTCTTTTAATTTTATATTTAGGATGTAATAATTTATTACATAATATTCCATCATTAGTTAATAACAATATACCAGTCGTATTTTTATCTAATCTACCTACTGGATATATTCTATATTTTTTTATATATATATTAGGTATATAAGATAATACAGTATTTCTATTATAATTATCTTTTACAGTAGTTATACAATTTTTAGGTTTATTAAATAATATATATATATTGTTATGGATATTTAATATTTTATTATTATATTTTATAATATCATTATAAAATATTTTATATCCTAATAATTTTATTATTTTCCCATTTACAGAAATTAAACCTAATTTAATTAAATTGTCTGCTTTACGTCTAGAACATATACCAGAATAAGCAATAAATTTATTTAATCTTATTTTTTTAGAATATTTTAGCATTATTTTAATTTAATATTTTTAAAAATATTATCTAATATACCATTTATAAAGTATATACTTTTAGTTGATGAAAAAATTTTTATTAAATTAATATATTCAGATATTATAATTTTTATATTATTATTTTTTATAAAATAATACTCACATATAGCCATTTTTAATATAATAATATCAATAATATTTATTCTATTTATATCCCAATTTCTTATTTTACCCTTAATTATTTTAATTATTTTATCATTTTTTTTATCTATTATATAATATAAATTTAATAAAAAATTTATATTATTATTTTTAAAAATATTAAATTTAATTTTATTTTTTATATTTAAATATAATATATATTTAATTAATTCTTTTTCTTCATATTGGAAATAATAACTAGTATTTATTTTATCAATATAATTATTAATTATAATAATTATATTATTAATATTTTTATTATTTTTATTTTTTAATATTATATTAATATATTTATTATATATATAATTTATAGTTTTAATTAAGTTATATAGATATAATTTTAAATTATGGGTTTTATTATATATATAAATATATAATAATTTCATTACTTTTATTCTTATATAATTTTTTATTTTAATAAAATTCAATTTTTTTTAAAAATTTTATTATTATATATATAATAATATTATAAAATTAATTATATATTAAATTTTAAATTAAAAAATATGAATATAGAAGAGAAAGAAAAATATAATAATAGTAATTATATAAAAAGAAAAAACAAAGAAATTTTTTCTAAAACTTTAATAGCTAGAAGTAGAAGATATTTTTTTGATACTAATGAAACTAATGCTGGAGATTATTTTTTAAGCATTACAGAGTCAAAAAAATTATTTCTTAATGATGGAAGATCTATTTTTAAAAAACATAAAATATTTTTATACAAAGAAGATTTTAATGATTTTAAAAAAATTTTATCTGAAATGATAAAATTCATTTATGATAAAAAAGGAAAAGAAGTAATCTTTAATAAAGATAATATAGAAGAAAAAAAAGATATAAATATTGATATAAAAGATAGTCAAAATCTAATAAAAGAGGAGAAGGTAGATAATAATAAAGATAATAAAGAAAAAGAAGAAAAAGATAGTAAAAAAGAAAAAATAAAAGAAAAAAAAGATAATAAAAAAGATAAAAAAAAAATAGAAAAAAAGATAGAAAAAAAGATAGAAAAAAAGATAGAAAAAAAAATAGATATTAAAAAATAAAATATTAAATAAATACGCAATATGTTATAAATATTGCGTAGTTATAAAGATAAAAGTATAAAGTACAATGAATTATGTAATTTCTTTAATAGGTAAATCTAATGTAGGAAAATCTACTTTATTTAATTTTTTAATAAAAAAAAAACAATCTATAGTAAGTAAAGAATATAATACTACATTAAATAGAAATTATGGAATATTAAAAATAAAAAATAATATATATGATTTAATAGATACTGGAGGATATATAGGTGATAATATTAAAAAAGATGTAATATATAAAAAAGTTTATAATCAAATTATTTTATCTATAAAGGAATCTAATTTAATTTTATTTATTGTAGATATTATAAATGGAGTAAATTATTTAGATAAAGAATTATATTTAATAATAAAAAAATATAATAAAAATTTTTTTTTATTAATAAATAAAATAGATATAAAAAATAAAATTAAAAAAATTTATGATTTTTTTAATTTTAAAATAGAATATAAAAATATATATTATATTTCTAGTACACATAATATAGGGATAAAGAATTTATTGTATGATATTAATAAATTTTTTAATTTAAAAAAAGAAAATAAAAAAAATGTAATAAATATAAATATATCTATTTTAGGTAAACCTAATAGTGGTAAATCTACTTTTATAAATTCTTTTTTTTTAGATAATAATAAAAGTATAGTTAATAATTTAGCAGGAACAACTATAGATACTTTATACTTTAAAAAAAAATATAAAAATTATATATTCACTTTAATAGATACTCCTGGTATAATTAAAAAATTTAAATATAATAAAGATAAAAAATTATATTTATTAAATACTAAAAAAATTATTAAAGAATCAGATATATGTATATTAATTATAGATGTTTTAGATGGATTTAATAAAAATGATTTATATATAAAAAAATTAATTATTAAATATAAAAAAGGGATAATAATTATTATAAATAAATGTGATTTATTAACTACTAAACAAATTATTAATTTAAAAAAGGAAAAAAATAATTATATAAATAAATATATTCCTGTTTATTATTTATCTTTAAAATATAATTTTAAAAATAAAATAATAAAAAAGTTTAAAAATCTTTTTTTAAATATATATTTAAATAGAAATAAAAAATTTTTAACTAGTTATTTAAATAAAAATTTATTGTTTAAAATTAATTCTAAAAAATTTAAAATAAAAAATAAAATATTAAAAATTAAATTTTGTTATCAACTTAAAGATAAAATGTTTCCTAATTTTATTTTTATTTCAAATTTAGAAAAAAATATAAATTTAAATTATATAAAATACATAGAAACATTAATAAGAAAATATATTTTTAATTTTTATGGAGTACCTATAGAATTGAATTTTAAAAAAAATAAATAAAAATGTTAAAAATATCTTTTATAAAAAAAAATAAAGATAAATTAATTAAAAGTTTAAAACTTAGAAAATTTAAAAATATAAATTTAATATATGATATTTTATATTTATATAAAAAAAATAATTTTATTAAAAAAAAAATAGATAAGTTATCTAAAAAAATAAATAACTATTCTAAATTATATATATATAATAAAAATAATAAAAAATTTTATAAAAAAATATTAATTATAAAAAAATATAAAAAAAAAATAAATAATAAATATAAATTTATTAAAAAGAAACTTTTAAATAAAATAGTATTAATACCTAATATATTAAATGATTTTTATTTAAATAAAAAAAATAAAAATAAAATTATAATATATAAATATGGGAATTATAAAAAAATAAACCCTAATAAATTCTTATCTCATATAGAATTAGCAAATAAATTTGAACTATTTGATACTAAATTAGCAAGTAGTATAAGTGGGTCAGGTTTTGTTATTTATTCAGGATTAGGATTAAAATTATATAATGCATTAGTAAAATATTTTATATATTACAATAACATAAAAGGATATAAAGAATATGAATTACCATATTTAGTTTCTAAAGATTCTTTATATGGAACTGGACAATATCCCCAAAAAAAAAATCAAATATATAATATTAATAAAGATAAATTATATTTAATCCCTACGGGAGAAGTACCTTTAATTAATATTTATAAAAATAAAATTTTTAATATTAGAGATTTACCTATAAAAGCTCAAACTTATACTAATTGTTTTAGAAGAGAAGCAGGATCATATGGTAAAAAAGTAAAAGGATTAAATAGAATACATCAATTTGGTAAAGTAGAAATTATAGAAATAAGTGATAAAAAAAGTTCTAATATAAGATTAAATAAAATGTTAAATCATATTAAAAATCTTTTGAAGTCATTAAAATTAACCTTTAGAATATTGTTATTACCTAGTCATGATTTATCTTTTACTTCATCTATAACTTATGATTTTGAGGTATATTCAGTAGGACAAAAGATGTGGTTAGAGGTAAGTTCTTTATCTAATTGTTTAGATTATCAATCTAATAATTTAAATATTAAATATAAAAATAATAATAAAATAAGAAATTGTCATACTTTAAATGGTAGTAGTTTATCTATTCCTAGAATATTAGCTTCTATAATTGAATTATATCAAAAAGAAACGAAAATTGAAATTCCTAGTATATTATTGCCATTTTATAAATAGAATAAATTTATATAATTATTTAAATATTTATACAGATGGATCTTCAAGTGGTAATCCTGGACCAGGAGGTATAGGTATTATAATACAATCTAATAATTTTTATAAAGAATATTCATATAAATTTAGATATACTACAAATAATAGAATGGAATTATTTGCTATTATTTATGCTATAAAAAAAATAAATAAATTTATTTATTTAAAGATAAATATATATTCAGATTCTAAATATATAATAAATATTATAAATAGAAATTTTAAAATAAAAAAAAATTATGATTTATGGTATAAATTATTTAAATTTAATATTAAAATAATTAAATTTAATTGGATTAGAGGTCATAATAATAATTATTATAATGAAAAATGTAATGTTTTAGCTCAAAAAGCTATAAAAAATAAGAATAAGCAAATATTAATAGACAGTTTCTATGAAAATATATAAAAAATAATAAATTTATATATAATATTTTTAAAATAAAGTAAATATCTTTATCACATTTTTTTTAAAAGAAAAATGAGGAAAGTCTGGACACTAAAGAGAAATACAACGGATAACATCCGTCCATCGTGAGATGAGGAATAGTGCAACAGAAAGTATGTATAGTATAATAATTTTAATTTTATTATATTTTATAGTGAAATCTTGTAAACTCTGTATAGTGAAATGTCATAATATAATATACCATTACTTATTTTCTCGATAAAAAATGGTTGGTAGACAGATAAAGATATATATGGTAACATATATACTAGATAAATGATAAAGTATATATATATATATATATATAACAGAATCCGGCTTATATATTTACTTTATTTTAAATTTTTTTTTATTTTTTTTAATAAATTAATAAATTGAATATTTGACATTTTTATTTTATTTTCAAAATTTAAATCCTTTATAGTATTAATAGGTATTAAATGAACATGTACATAATTTATGTCCAATCCTATTACTGATAATGATATTCTTTTACATTTTATAGTTTTTTTTAAAATATTTGCTATTTTATAACTAAAATTCATTAAGGATATATATTTTTTTTTATCCATATCAAATATATTACTATTTTTAATATTTTTAGGGATAGTTAATGTATGTCCTATAGTAATAGGATTAATATCTAAAATAGATATATTATTTTTAGTTTCATATATAATATAAGATTTTATTTCTTTTTTTATTATTTTTTCAAAAATATTATTATACATAATTTATTCTATATTAATAATTTTATATTTAATTTTAGTATTAGGGAATTTAATAATATCCCCTATTTTTTTACCAATTAAAGACAAAGATATAGGAGAATTAATAGATATTTTATTTTGTTTTATATTAGCTTCAGTATTAGATACTATAGTATATTTATTTATTTTATTATTTTTTAAATTTTTTATAGTTACTATAGAAAACATGTAAATTCTATTTTTTTTTTTATTTTTTTCATTTATAATTTTAGAATTTAAAAGAATATTTTTTAATTTATTAATTTTTATTTCTAATAATTGATAAGATTCTTTAGCAGATATATATTCATAATTTTCAGATAAATCTCCTTTTTCTAAAGCCTTTGTCATTTGATTAATTATTTTTGTTTTAATATTATTTTCTAATAAAAAAAGTTTTTTTTTTAGTTGTTTAAAACATTTTTTAGTTATATATTCCATTAAAAAATTAAAATTATATATATATGAATAATAATAATTTAATAAATTCTTTTTTTTTAAATAAAAATATTAATAAAAATCAATTATTAAATATAATAAAAAAATCTGCTTTATTTATATTAAATAATAAATATAAAAATAATATAAAAATAAAATTTAAAAAAGGTAAAATAAAATTTTATGAAATAAAATCAAAGAATAAAAAAGGTGATTATATAAAAAAAAATATAAATTTAAAAAGAAAAATTATAATAAAAATAATAAAAGAAATATATAAACAAATTAATTTAATTTTAAATTATATAAAATATAAATATTATAAAAATAAAATAGGACAACTTATTAAAGTAAAAGTTAAAAACATTGTAAATAATTTATTAATTTTAAATGACAAATATAATAATGAATTATATTATAAAATAGATAATAATTATATTAATAAAGATTTTTTTAAAATTAATAATTATTATAATTTTTTAGTTTTAAAGGTTATTTATAATAAATATATTAATAAAACAAGAATAATTTTATCTAGAAAAGATAAGTTATTTATAAAAAAAATTTTTAAATTAGAAGTTCCAGAAATTTTAGAAGGAATAATAAAAATAAAAAAAATAATAATAATACCAGATAAGAAATATAAAATTATAGTTTATTCTAAAAACAAAAGTATAAATGCAATAGGTGCATGTTTAGGAGTAAAAAAGTCAAGATTAAAAAATATATTAAAAGAATTTAAATATAATAAAGAAAAAATTGATATAATAGAATATAAAAAAAATAGATAACATATAATTAAATAATTATAAATAAATAGTTAAATCTATATATATAAAAGAATAAATACATTGTTAATACAACCATAATTAGTATTACCTATAAATTATTATAATTTTAATTTTTAAAAAAAAAAATAAATATATTAAATAATAAAACATATAATGAAATATAATAACAATAAAATAAATGTATATGAATTTATAAATATTAATGATTTATCATTAATTTTAAATGTAGATACTACAGTTATAATAAAAATTTGTTTATCATTAGGTATAATAGTTACAGTAAATTATAGATTAGACAAAGAATTAATTTTATTAATATGTAATGAGTTAGGATATAAAGTAAATTTTATTGATCCTAATTTTATCAATATTAACAACGATACTAAAAATAAGAAAAAATTAATTAAAAGACCCCCGATAGTAACTATTATGGGGCATGTAGATCATGGAAAAACTTCTTTATTAGATTATATAAGAAAAACTAATACTATTTCTAAAGAATATGGTTCAATAACTCAACATATAGGTATATATAATGTAAAAATAAAAAAAAATAAAAGTATAACTTTTATAGATACTCCTGGTCATGAATCTTTTGTTTCTATGAGATATAGGGGGTTAAAAATTACAGATATTGCAATTATAGTAATTTCATCAGATAGTGGTGTTATGAAACAAACGGTAGAATGTATTAATAATGCAAAATCAGATAATATACCTATAATATTTGTATTTAGTAAGATAGATAAAAATAATTCTAATGTAAATAAAATAAAAGAACAATTATCTAATTTAAATATTTTAGTAAAAGATTGGGGGGGGGAATATTTGTCACAAGAAGTATCAACAAAAACTGGATATGGAATAGAAGAATTAATAAAAAAAATATTAATAAAATCTAAAGAATTAAATTTAATTACAAACATTAATACTTTAAGTAGTGGTACTATTATAGAATCTTCTTTAGATAAAGGAAAAGGATATATAGTAAAATTATTAGTACAAAAAGGAATATTAAGATTAGGTGATTATATAATATCTGGTATTTATTATGGTAAGATAAAAAGCATGTATAATGGAAATAATATAAATATTAAAAAAGTATATCCTTCTAATCCTGCTATTGTAATAGGTTTTAATGGAGCTCCATATTCAGGTGAAAAATTTAATGTATTTAATAGTGAAAAAGTTATAAAGGAGATATCTAAAAAAAGAAAATTATTAATAAGAGAACATAATATTAATATAAAAACAAAATATTACAATAAAAGAAATAATAATAATTATAAAATATTAAATGTAATTATAAAATGTGATGTTGATGGATCAATAGATGTAATTTCAGATGAAATACAAAAACTATCTAAAAAAAAAGATATTATTATAAATATAATAAAAAAATCTGTAGGAAATATAACTAAATCAGATTTATTATTAGCTGGTGCCTCAAATGCTATAATTATAGGATTTAATGTAAAAGAAATAATTAATAAAAAGAAATTTTATTATAATAATAAAATAGAAATATATATATTTAATTTAATATATGATATTATAGATTTTTTAAAAAAAAAAATAACAGATAATATTGATAATAATAAAATTTTTATAGGGAAAGCAAAAGTTATACAAATATTTAAAATACAAGAAAATAAAATATTTGGATGTTTTGTATTAGAAGGGAAAATATATAAAAAAAATAAAATATTAATTATAAGAAATAATAAAATTATATATGATGGTTATATATATTCTTTAAAAAGATTTAATAAAAATGTTAATGAAGTAAAAAAAGGATATGATTTTGGAGCTATTATAAAAAATTATAATGATATTAAAATTAATGATATTATAAAATGTTATAAGTAAAATTTTTATTTTTTTTTAAAAAAAATAAATTTAATTTAAAATTTTATTTATGGAAGCAAAATAGTATATAAATATATTAAAATGTGTAATTGATCAAGTATAAATAAATTAGTAGTTAAAAACGCTATAATAATACAAAATAGAACCATTTATAATGTGAATAAATATTAATAAATTAGTTTTTTATTATAATTAATATTTAATAAATATACAGCTTAAAATAAATAAATTTTAATATTTTTTTTTTATTTTTAAATTTTATATTTTTATTTTAAAAAAAAAATAAAAAAAGATATAAATTATGCCAAATGGAAGGAAAAGAAAAAGAAAAAAAATAGCTACTCATAAAAGAAAAAAAAGAAATAGAAAAAATAGACATAAAAAAAAAAGAAAATAATATTTAATTAATGATAAAGAATTTAATAATAAATGTAATAAATAATAATATTAATATAGCAATATTAGAAAATAATAAATTAGTAGAATTACATAATAATATTAATATTAATAAAAAAATATATGTAGGGGATATATATATAGGAAAAATTATATATATATATAAAGGTATGAATGCTGTTTTTTTAGATATAGGATATAATAAATATGGATTTTTAAATTATAATGACATAGGAGTTTATTATTTATCATTAAAAAATAAAAAAATTATAAAAATTAAAAATAAGAATAAGAATGTAGTAGATGTTTTTAAAATAGGACAATATATAATAGTACAAGTAGTAAAAGATACTATATATAATAAAGGTCCAAAATTAACATGTAAAATAACATTAATAGGTCGATATATTATATTAATTCCATATTATAAAAAAAAATTTGTATCTAAAAAAATTAAACAAAAAAAAATAAAGATAAAATTACCTTATAATTTTGGATGTATAATTAGAACTTTAGCTAAAAAAGAAAAAATAAAAAATATAAAATTAGAAATTTATATTTTACTAAAAATATGGTATAAGATTTTTTTTAAAATAAAAAAAAAAAAAATAAAAAAAATATATAATAATAATAATATTTTCTATAAAATTTTTAAAAGACAAAATATAAATTATAATAAGATAATTTGTAATAATTATAAATTATGTAATGAAATAAGATTTTATTTGTATGTATTAGATAAAAAAAAAATAGATTTTATAAAATACTATAATAATAAAAATATATCTATATTTAATAAATATGGGATAGATAAACAAAAAGAAATTTTATTTGGGAAATATATATATTTATCAGATGGATCTAATTTAATTATAGAAGAAACAGAAGCATTAAACGTAATAGATATAAATAGTAATATGATAAATAATTATAATGCTTTAAAAGTTAATTTATTAGCAATTAAAGAAATAGTAAGGCAAATTAGGCTAAGAAATATGGGAGGTATAATTATAATAGATTTTATAGATATTAAAAAAAAAAAAAATAAAAAAAAAATTTATTATGCTATAAAAAAAGAAATGAAAAATGATTATATTAAACATAAAATATTACCTCCTAGTAAATTTAATTTAATAGAAATTACTAGAGAAAAAAATTATTATTTTCTAAAGAAGAAAAATATTAAAAAAAAAAATAAATATATATATTTTAATATAAAAAAAATAGAAAATTTTTTATATAATTATTATATAATAAAAAAGAATAGTGATAAAATTTATTTATATGTACATCCTTTTATAGCTACATATTTAAAATATGGGTTTTTTTCCTATAGATTAAAATGGTATTTAAAATATAATAAATGGATATCAATAATTTCTATATATACTTTAAATATTTTAGAATATAAAATTTTCGATATAAAAAGAAAATGTATATTTGCGGATGTGGTGAAATAGGTATACACGCTAGACTTAGGATCTAGTTCTATATTATAGAATTAAGGGTTCGAATCCCTTCATCCGCATAGCATGAAATAAAATAATAAACAAACATTAAATAATTAATGAATAATTATATAATATATAAAAATGATAATGATACTATTACAGCTATTTCAAGTCCATTAGGTATAGGTGCAATATCGATTATAAGAATATCAGGTGATAAATCTATAAAAATTATAAAAAAAATTTTTGTAAATAAAACAAAAAAAATTTATAAAGAAAAAATTAATTTAGGAATTATAAAATATAATAAAGAAATAATAGATAAAGTAATAATTATATATTTTAAAAATCCAAATTCTTATACTGGAGAAGATTTAGTAGAAATTTATTGTCATGGGTCTATTTATATACAAAATAAAATTATAAAAATTATAATAAAGAATGGTGGTAGATTGGCTAAAAAGGGGGAATTTACTTATAGGGCATATTTTAATAAAAAGATAACATTATTAGAAGCTGAATCAGTATTAGATACTATAAAATGCGAAAATAAAATAGAACATAAAATAGCAATTAATAATTTAATAAAAAATAGATTATATAAGGTTCTATTAAAAATACAAAAAATAATATTGAATATATTATCATATATAGAAGTAAAGTTAGATTTTATAGAGGAAAATATAAATATAAGTAGTAAAAAAATATATAATAAAATATTATATGTAGAGAAAAAATTGAAAAAATTAATTAATTCTTTTAAAATAAGTTATATAATAAAAAAGGGATTATATATTTCTATAATAGGGCCTGTTAATTCAGGGAAATCTACTTTAATGAATACGTTAATTAATGAAGATAAATCTATTATATCTAATATTCCTGGTACTACTAGAGATATAGTAGAAGGTAATATATTAATAAATAATTTTAAATTTTATTTGTTTGATACTGCCGGTATAAGAAAATCTAGATCAAATATTGAAAAAATAGGTATAAAAAAAACATTTAAAAATATAGATAAATCTAATATAATTTTTTATGTATTTGATTATAATTTATTAAAAAAAAATATTAAAAAATTTAAAAAAAAAATTATTAATAAATTTTTTAAAAAAGATTTTTTATTAATAGCGAATAAAATAGATTTAAATAATAATTTAAAAAAAAAAAAATTAAAGATTAGAAAAATTAAAATAAAAAAAAATATATATAATATTATTTTTATTTCAGCTAAAAAGAAAATAGGTATTAAAAATATAATAGATTATTTAAAAAGAAAAATACCTAATAAAAGAATTCAAAATAATATCTTAATAAATAATATTAGACATTATGAAGAATTAAGACAAACATTAAAATATATAAAAAAAATAAAAAAAGATTATTTAAAACAAAAATCTTTAGAATTTATATCTATAGATTTAAGAAGATCTTTAAAATTTTTATATAATATACATGGACAAAATTTCGATAATAATGATGTTTTAAAAAATATTTTTACTAAATTTTGTATAGGGAAATAAATATAATCTATTATTTAATAATAATTTGTTTTAAAAAATAATTTATTCTATTTATAATTATTTTATTATTAATTAAGGATAAAATATATAACATATTTATACCTATTAACTTACCAACTAAAGATATTCTTAATAATTTCAAATAGAATATATTAGATATTTTATTTAAAAAAATTTCAATTTCTTTTTTTTTCTTTTTTTTTTTAAAAAATAAAATTATTTTTTTAAAAAAAAATAATATTTTTTTATAATTTTTTTTTATTAAAAGATAAATAGAATTAGGGATATTAAATTTTATAGGATTTATAAAAAAATAATAAGAAACATTCCATATATCATTAATTAAAAAAATTCTATTTTTAGTTAATTTAATAATTTTTTTTAGATATATAGTTTTAATTTTTTTATTTTTTATTTTTTTTTTTAAAAATTTTAATAGAATATTATCAATAAAGTGAGAATTACTATTATTTATATATTGTTTATTTATCCAACAAAATTTTTTATAATTTAAATGGACATCTTTTTTACTAATATTATTAAAATCAAATAATTCTATAATTTGGTTCAAACTATAAATTTCTTTGTTATAATTAGGAGCCCATCCTAATAAAGCTATTATATTAATTAAAGCATTTGGTAAAAATCCTTTTTTTTTATAACTATTTTTTATATTAAAATGTTTAGAATTTATTGGATAAATAGGAACAGAATCATTATAATTTAATCTTTTACTAATTTTACCCCCAAGATCATTTAATATTAAAGGCAAATGGACAAAATTAGGTAAATTCCAATTAAAATAATTATATATAAGAATATGTATAGGTGTAGAAGATATCCATTCTTTTCCTCTAATTATATGAGAAATTTTCATAATATGATCATCAATCACACTAGCTAAATGATAAGTAGGAGTTAAATCAGATCTAAATAATATTTTATCGTTAATTTCATTAGTATTTATTGTAATTTTACCATATACCTTATCATTAAAGATTATATTAGTATTTTTAGGAGTTTTAAGTCTTATTACATATTTTTTATTTTTTATGTATTTATTAGTTAAGGTAGAATTTAATGTTAAAGAATTTTTTAATTTATTTCTAGTTAAAGCATTATATATAAAATTTTTATATTTTTTTTTATATATATTTAATTCTTGTTCTGTTTCAAATGAATAATAAGCAAAGTTATTATTAATTAATTTTTTTAAATATTTTTTATATATAGATATTCTTTTTGATTGAATATATGGACAGTACTTACCTTTTTTATGAAATCCTTCATTATATTTAATTTTACACCATTTTAATGTTTTTAAGATATAGTTAATAGATGTGTTTATATTTCTTTTAATATCTGTATCTTCTATACGTAATATAAAATCACCATTATATTTTTTAGCAAATAAATAATTATATAAGGCAGTTCTTAATCCACCTATATGCAATGCCCCAGTAGGACTAGGAGCAAATCTTACTCTAATTTTTTTATTCATATTAGTTTAGTTAAATTATTTATTAATGGCACCATGGCCGAGAGGTTAGGCTAAGGTCTGCAAAACCTTATACAGTAGTTCGAATCTACTTGGTGCCTTTATTTAATAATTTTATTTTTTTTTTAATTTTTTTTTCTCTCCATTTATTAATTTTTGTATGATTACCAGATAGTAAAATTTTAGGGACTATCATATTTTTAAACTTATATGGTCTAGTATATAATGGATGTTCATATGAATTATTATTAAAAGTATCAGTATAAGTAGATTTTATATTACCAATTACACCAGGAATTAATCTTATTATAGTATCTATAACTATTAAAGTAGATAAATCGCCATTAGACAATATATATTTCCCTATAGAATATTCTTTTGTTATTATATAATCTCTAATTCTTTGATCTATGCCTTTATAATGTCCACATATGAATAATATATTCTTTTTTTTAGATAATTTTATAGCATCGCTTTGATTATAAATTTTAGAATCTGGTGTTAAATAAATTATATAATCATATTTTTTTTTTAAAGTAGAGATACAATTATAAATAGGTTCAATTTTTAGTATCATACCATATCCTCCCCCATATTGATAATCATCTATATATATTTTATTTCCTTTTTTAATACCATATTTTTTTAAATTTAATACATTAATTTTAATTAATTTTTTAATTATAGCTTTATTAATAATAGGATGATATTTTATAGAATATTTCCAGAATTTAGGTAATAAAGTAATAATATCAATAATCATATTATAAATATTTAAAAAATGATATAAGAAAATAAATTATATAGATATAGCGGAGATAGGATTTGAACCTATGACCTTCGGGTTATGAGCCCGACGAGCTACCAGACTGCTCCACCCCGCATTAATAATATAATATAAAAATAAAAATTAAAAACAAAATTATAAGATTTTAATATTTATAGAAGATCCTATATGTTTTCTCATATTTAGTACTGTATTATTTGTAAATATTAAATATTGGCCTTTAATACCTATTAGCTTATTTTCTATAATATTATTTGAGTAATTTAAATAAAATAGTTTAATTTTATTAGGATATTTAAAAACTGGATATATAAAATTGTAAATTTTATTATTTTTATATAAATAATTTTTATATTTTTTATAATATTTAAAGATAAAATTAAAAATTTTATTTTTAATATTTATTAAGTTAATATTTTTTATAAAATTATTAGTTAACATATTAATATAATTAGTTCGATCTGGAATTTTTTTTTTACAAATATTTTCTATTATACCTGATAAATATCTATTAGGTGTAATAGCAATTATTATAGCTTTTATAGCACCTTGATCCATTAATCTATTAAAAAAATTTTTTTTTATAGTTATACCGACTTTAATATTTCCAGTTAATGATATATATATAATATGATCTTGTAATTCTATTTTTTTTTCTTTTTTTAAATTAATATGTTCTATATTTAAATGAGAAGTACATTTAGTAGGATGATAAATACCTATATAAAAAAAATAATTAAAAAAACAATTTTTACAATATCCATCTTTAAATATAGGGAGTTTATAAAAACAGGATATACAACAGGTATAATTAAAAGTAATTTTAATTTTTTTATTAAGTAATATATTTAATTTAAATTTAGAATTTTTATTAAATATTAGATAATATAATAAAGGTTTTTTTTTATTATTTTCATTTTATTTGTGATTAAGACGTCCTTAAGAATATACATATTAATTTTAATAAACTCCTCAAGCTGGATTCGAACCAGCTACCTTCTGATTAACAGTCAGATGCTCTACCAGATGAGCTATTGAGGAATAATAATTAATAAATTATTATTTATTATAATAAATAATAATATAATTTAATTTTAAAAAGAAATATGAAAAAAATAGAATTATTGTCGCCTATTAATAATTATGAATCGTTATACGCTGCTATAGAATCAGGAGCGAATTCTATATATTTTGGAGTAGAACAATTAAATATGAGAGCTGTGAATAGCAATTTAAAAATAAAAGATATAAAAAAAATATCAAATATATGTAAAAAGAATAAAATAAAAAAATATTTAACATTAAATACTATAATATATGATCATGATATTTTATTAGTAAAAAGAATATTAAAAAAATGTAAGAAATATGACATAGATGGGATAATAGCTATGGATAATTTTGTAATGAATTATTCAAATAAATTAAATTTACCTATACATATTTCCACACAATTAAATATAACAAATATAGAATCTTTAAAATTTTACTCTAAATATTCAGATGTTATAGTTTTAAGTAGAGAATTAAATTTAAATCAAATTAAAAATATTTGTAGTTTAATAAAAAAAAATAATATTAAAGGATTTTCCAAAAAAAAAATAAAAATAGAGATATTTTGTCATGGTTCTTTATGTATGGCTGTATCAGGAAAATGTTATTTAAGTTTACATACTTATAATTCATCTGCTAATAGAGGGGCTTGTAAACAAAATTGTCGTAGAGAATATTTAGTTAAAGATTATAAATCTAATTTAAGTTATAAAATTAGTAATGAATATATAATGTCTTCTAAAGATTTATGTACTATTAATTTTTTAGATAAAATTATAGATACTGGAATAAATATATTAAAAATAGAAGGTAGAGGTAAATCACCTGAATATGTTAGTGTAATAACTAAATGTTATAAGGAAGCGATAGAATCTATCGAAAATAAATCTTATACCCAAGATAAAATTAATGATTGGATATATAAATTAAGTTCTGTATATAATAGAGGGTTTTGGTCTGGATATTATTTAGGTCAAAGAATAGGAGAATGGACACAAAATAGTGGATCGTTATCTCTTAAAAAAAAGATATATATAGGAAAAGTTATTAAATTTTATAATAAAATTAAAGTTATGATAGTGTTAATAGAATCATATAATTTAGAAATATTTGATAATCTTTATATTATAGGTAATAAAATAGGAGTTAAAGAAACTAAAGTAAAAAAAATAATTAATAAAAAAAAAGAAGAGGTAAGTGAAGTAAAGAAAGGAGAAATATGTAGTATAAAAGTACAATTTAAAGCATATACAAATAATAAAATATATAAAATAATTAACAATTAAGTATTAATATGATCACTATAATTTATAAAAGAGATAAATGTATCGGATGTAATAGTTGTGTCTTAGTATGCCCTTTATTTTTTAGTATGTCTAAAATAGATGGTAAATCTGTTTTATTAAAATCTAAATTAAAAAAAAGAATTTATATATTAAAAAATATAGATAATGTATTTACAAGATATTTAAGTAAAGCTACAAAAATATGTCCGGTAAAAATTATAAAAATAATAAGACATTAGGTATTAGTATTTTTTTTTCATATATAAAATTTTAATAAAATTATTTTTTTTAGAAAATGAAAAGAAACCTATTCTTAAAAATTGATATATTTTATTAATTTTTAAGTTTTTAATAGAAATATTATCAGTATATCCTATAATAGACTTTATACTATTTATATTATAAATTTTATTTTTTTTAAAAAAAATATATTTATAATTTAATATTTTAATTTTTTTTATAAAATTAGAAGATACCCATTGTATAGTACTTTTAATTTTTTTACTTTTTATATTTTTATATATTTTACAATAAATTTTTTTTATTATATTTTTTTTTTTTTTTATTTTATAAGCTTTAATGATGTAAGAATATTTTAATCTAATATAATTTTTAAATGATAATCTATAAAAAGTATGATCATGTTTTAATTTAAAATCATCATATTCTATATATATATACCTAGTAAATGGTATTTTGTTTTTATTATTTAATTTAATCCATTTAACATATTGTTTTTTAAAATTTGTTATAATTAATTTTATAGGGTTAAATATAACCATAAGAATAGGAGCTGTTTTAATAAAATGTTTTTTTACTTCTATATCTAATGTTTTAATAGATATATTATAATTTCTTTTAGTGAAACCTCTTTTTTTTATAAAATTAATAATAGATATAGATTTGTAGCCTTTTTTTTTAAAAGAATTAATAGTAGACAAGCGAGGATCTTCATAATTTTTAATTATTTTTTTTTTAATTAAATAATTAAATTGTCGTTTACTGGTAATAGTATCTATTATATTTAATTTAGAAAATTCTATTTGCTTAGGTTTTAATGAATTAAAATTTTTATTATATATATAATTTATAAACAAGTTATATAAAGGTTTATGATTTTGAAATTCTATAGAACATAATGAATGAGATATTTTTTCTATATAATCTGATTGTCCATGAGCCCAATCATATGTTGGATAAATACACCAATTATTAAGTGTTTTATAATGATTTTTTTTAATTACTCTATATATTATAGGATTTTTTAAATGATAATTAGGTAATTCTTTTGAAATATTAGCTCTAAGAACAAACAAATTTTCATCATATTTACCTAATTTCATATTATTAAAATAATATAGATTTTTATCAATATCGTAGACATTATAATATTTGTTTTTTTTTGGATTATAATATTGTATATAAGCTTTATTATAAATAATTAATTTTTTAGCCCATTTATATAAAATTAAGAAATAATCAGAAGTAAAAGATAGTTTATCCCATTTAAAACCTAACCATTTTATATTATCTATAATATTTCTAACATAGAATAAATTTTCATTTTTTGGATTAGTATCATCAAATCTTAAATTTATTTTACATTTAAATATTTTAGCTAATTTAAAATTTATGTAAATAGCTTTTACATGTCCTAAATGTAAGACTCCGTTAGGTTCTGGAGCGAATCGGAATTTTAATTTTTTTTTAGATAAACCATTATTAATATCTTTATAAATTTCTTTAATAATAAAATTATTCATGTATAATTTGTTATTTAAATTTAAAATTTAATAAAAAAAATTTTTTTTTACCCTTTTGAAATAATAAATATTTATTATAGATTAAATTATTTAAATTTATTATATTATTAGAAATTTGTTTTCCATTAATTAATAATACCCCATTATTAGTTATAAATTTTTTATATTCAGTATTAGATTTAAAAATTATTTTATTTTTTGCAATTATATTATATATAGTTAATGGGTTTTTAGTATCTATTTTAATATTTATATTTTTAATATATTTTTTTATTAAATTAATATTTTTAATAATATATTTTATTTTATTTTTTTTTAAAAATAAAATTTTCATAACATAAATTATTTCATAATATGTTTTTTTACTATGTATCCAACAAATAAAAAGTTTAACTAAATATTTTTGTAAATATTTTTTATGTTTATATTTTATATGTTTTAATATAGTTTTTTTTATTTTTTTTATATTTAAATAAGAAAACTGTTTAAAATAATTAATAGCTTCTTTATCTGATAAATTAATGAAATATTGATAAAATTTAAAAATAGAAGTTTTATTTTTATCAATCCAAATATTTTTAATATTTTTATTGCTTTTACTAAATTTTATGCCTTTAGAATTTAATAATAGAGGGAAAGTAAATCCATTAACTTTTTTATTTTTTATTTTTTTTATTAGTTTAATTCCAGTAATTATATTGTTCCATTGATCAGCTCCTCCTATTTGTAAAGTACATTTAAATTTATTATTTAGATATAAAAAATCGAANCCTTGTAGTATATGATATATAAATTCTGTAAATTTTATATTTTTATTATTAGTTAATTTTTTTTTTATAATTTTAATTTTTAAGATAGAATTAATAGAAATTCGTTTTAAAATTTTTAATAAAAATTTTAATAGTTTTATTTTTTTAAACCATTTAATATTGTTTAATATAAGTATTTTTTTATTTTTTAAGATTTTATATAGTTGATTTTTAATAGATTTTATATTATATAAAAGTTTATGTTTATTATGTTTATTTTTATTATTAATATCTCCAATTAAAGAAGTAGCGCCACCTAATATTATTATTATATTTTTATATCCTAATTTGTATAATCTATTAATTAAAGAAATACCTAATAAATGTCCTATATGTAAAGAATTATAGTTAGGATCTATTCCAAAATATAAATAATTTGTTTTTAAAAAACGGTGTATGTTTTTTGTAGTATTATATATTAAATTTCTAAATTTAAATTCTTTTAGTAATTTTTTCATAATAAATATTGTAAAATATATTTTTTGTATTTTAGAATATAAAAAAATATAATAAATAAAAAATAAAAATTATGGTATTAAAAAATAATAATATAATTTTAGGAATAGAAACATCGTTTGACGATACTTCTTGCGCCATTTTAAAGGGTAATATAATATGTTCTAATATAACATATACGCAGAAATTACATAATGAATTTAAAGGGGTAAAACCAAATTTAGCGTATAATTTACATTTAGTAAAAATATATGAGATAGTAAGAGAATCTATAGATAAATCTAAAATAAAAATAAAAGATATAAATGCAATATCATACACAAAAGGTCCAGGACTAATAGGATCTTTAATGGTAGGGGAGAATTTTTCTAAGTCTATGGCATTATCATTAAACATTCCATTAATAGGAGTAAATCATATACATGGACATATTTTTTCTAATTTTATATATAATAGGGAAAAAATATATCCTAAATTTCCTTATATATGTTTCAGTTTAAGTGGTGGGCATACAAAAATATTTTTAATAAAAAATTTTTTAGATATAAAAGAAATAGGACGAACTTTAGATGATAGTTTAGGTAATTTATTTGATAAACTATCAATTTATTTGGGGTTTGAATATTATAATGGTCCAAGAAAAATAGAAGAACAATCAAAAAAAGGAAAGTTTTTATATAAATTTCCTATACCTAAAGTTAAAGGGTTAAATTTTAGTTTTAGTGGATTAATAACTTATTTAAAAAGATTTATCAAGAAAAATAAAAAAAGAATAAATAAAAAAGATTTATGTAAATCTTTTATAGAAACAATATTTATAATTTTAAAAGATAAAATTTATAAAGCAATAAAAAAAACTAAAATTAAAAATTTAGTTATTACAGGAGGAGTATCTTATAATGAAGAATTAAATAAAAAAATAAAAAAAATATCATATAAAAATAAATGGAAATTATATATAAATAAAAATAAAGACGTTATAAAAGATAATGCTGCTATGATAGCATTAGTAGGGAATATAAAGTATTATTATAAGTATTATGATAATTATAATACTATTTCTATAAGCAATTTAAAAAGTAATAAATTATAGTTTATAATAATTTTTATATTTTTTTTTAAATTTTTCTATTCTACCAGTTTTTTTTTTATTTTTTAAATGTCCTATATAAAATGGATGAGAATATTTAGATATTTCCATTTTATATAAAGGATAAATTGTATTATTAATTTTAATTGTATCTTTTGTTGTAATAGTAGATTTGGTAATAAATAATTTATTATTATTAATATCTTTAAATACTACTAATCTATAATTTTTATTAATCATATAATGTATAAATATTATTTATATATTATATTATTAATAATAAATCTCCATAAGTAAAAAAATTATAATTAAATTTAATTGCTTCTTTATATATATTATATACATTGTTTATACCACATAAATTTAACAAAGATATAAAATTTATAGAATCAAATTCATTAAAATATGTAATTAATGAATTTATAAATTTATATTTATATCCATAATTAAACATTTTATTTATATATCCTTTATATGGAATAAGAATATTTTTATCATAAATTATATTTTCTATAGCTCTTAAAGTATTACTACCTAAAGCACAAAGTTTGATGGATTTTTTTCTTTTTAAATATTTTTTTATAGTTTTAATTACTTTTTTTTTAATGAATAATTGTTCACTATTTAGATTTTTATATTTAGATAGAGTTTTTATATTAAAATTAAAATATTTATTAAAGTTTAAGTGTAATGTAATTTTTAAAAATTTTATATTATGAAGTTTTAAATTTAATAAAATATTTTTATGAAAATAAGCTCCTGAAGTTGGAAATATAGTAGATCCTATTTTTTTTGCATATGAATTTTGATAGAATTTTATATTTATATTTTTATTTTTAATTATATTTTTATGTAATAAAAATTTACCAAATTTAAATATATTTTTTTTTAAAGTTATGTTATCTTTATTTGTTATAAATTTTAATAATCTACCTTTTGAAGTAGTATTATCAATAATTTCTGCTTCTATAAACCTTTTTTTAGTTTTGTATTTAAAATATATTTTATTTCCTAATCTTATTTTTCTAGCTGGATTTACTAGTATGTCCCATATATTATGTATAGGGTTTAATTCTTTTAATAAATATGTTTCTATATTAGATATATTATTTGTAATATTTTTATAACAGTTATATTTTATAGGATATGTTTTACTATTATTTCCTATAATAATGTCATTTTTATTAAAATATTTATAAATATTATATAATTTATCATGAATTATTTTTTTTTTAATTCTATTAAATATCATTAATTTAACTTCAGTGTAATGTCTAGGGTATTTAGATATTAATTTTTTAGGAATTTTTATATTTTCAAATTTATTTATAAAGTCCATTTTATATATATATTTGTATATTATATAATAAGTAATTATAATAATTATATTATTAAATGTAAAAATTTAATAATATAATTTTTGTTATTAAAATTAATATAAGATAATATAACGTCATACTTTTGAGTATATTTAGGATTAAATTTTATAAACTATTAAAAATTTGTAATTTTTTTTTTTATAAGAGTTTGATCCTGGCTCAGGATGAACGCTAGCGGCAAGCTTAACACATGCAAGTCGAGGGGTAATATATATTGTTATTCATTTAATAATATATAACGACCGGCGAACGGGTGAGTAATACTTATGTAATTTGCCTTTTGTTAGAGGATAGCCTAAATAACTTTAGATTAATACTCTATAAAATAATATATCGTTAGGATATATTATAAAAGATTGGTAATAGATCGACAAAAGATAAGCATTTGTCTGATTAGCTAGTTGGTAAGATAATAGCTTACCAAGGCTATGATCAGTAGGGGGCCTTAGTGGGTGATCCCCCACATTGGTACTGAGATACGGACCAAACTCCTACGGGAGGCAGCAGTGAGGAATATTGGTCAATGGAGGAAACTCTGAACCAGCTATGCCGTGTGTAGGAAGACAGTCTATGGATTGTAAACTACTTTTGTATAAGAATAAATTTTTTCTAGAAATAGAAAAAAATGAAGGTATTATACGAATAAGTATCGGCAAACTCCGTGCCAGCAGCCGCGGTAATACGGAGGATACTAGCGTTATCCGGTTTTATTGGGTTTAAAGGGTGCGTAGGTGGATTATTAAGTCAATAATGAAATCTTATAACTTAATTATAAAAGAGTTATTGAAACTAATAATCTAGAGTATAAATGGAGTAATTGGAATATGTGGTGTAGCGGTAAAATGCTTAGATATCACATAGAACACCGAAAGCGAAGGCAGATTACTAATTTATTACTGACACTGATGCACGAAAGCGTGGGGAGCAAACAGGATTAGATACCCTGGTAGTCCACGCTGTAAACGATGATTACTAATAATTGGATTAATATAATAGTTCAGTTATTAAGCGAAAGTGATAAGTAATCCACCTGGGGAGTACGGTCGCAAGATTGAAACTCAAAGGAATTGACGGGGACCCGCACAAGCGGTGGAGCATGTGGTTTAATTCGATAATACGCGAGGAATCTTACCAAGGTTTAAATGTATTATGAATAATTTAGAAATAAGTTAGTCTTCGGACATAATACAAGGTGCTGCATGGTTGTCGTCAGCTCGTGCTGTGAAGTGTAAGGTTAAGTCCTTTAACGAGCGCAACCCTTATCATTAGTTGCTAACAGATAATGCTGAGATATCTAATGAGACAGCTTACGTAAGTAAAGAGGAAGGAGAGGATGACGTCAAATCATCATGGCTCTTACATCTTGGGCTACACACGTGCTACAATGAATGATACAATGAGTTGCGAATAGGTAACTATAAGCTAATCTTTAAAATCATTCTTAGTTCGGATTGAAGTCTGTAACTCGACTTTATGAAGCTGGAATCGCTAGTAATCGCGCATCAGCAATGGCGCGGTGAATACGTTCTCGGGTCTTGTACACACCGCCCGTCAAGCCATGGAAATTAATATTATTTGAAGTTGGTAACTGTAAAAAGTACTAATTAGAATAAAATTAATGACTAGGGCTAAGTCGTAACAAGGTAGCCGTATCGGAAGATGTGGCTGGAAAATCTCTGTTTTTAGAGTTTTTTATAAAAAGTTTAATCTATGAATATATTAAATTGTAAGATGTTATATTATCTGTTTTAATAGGTCTTGTAGCTCAAATGGTAAGAGCACTACACTGATAATGTAGAGGTTCGTGGTTCAATTCCACGCAAGACTATTAAAATAATAAAAGGGGGATTAGCTCAAATGGAAGAGCATCTGTTTTGCATACAGAAGGTTAACGGTTCAAATCCGTTATTCTCCATATATTTTATTATTTATTTTTTTAAATAGATAATTAAAATAAATTAATTTGGATATTTGAAAATATTATAAAAAGTAATTTTATGATTCTCTTTTCTAATTATAATAGAATAGAATAATAAAAGATTGAATTATTTTGGTGAATATATAAGTAAGAATAAGAGCATATAATGGATGCCTAGGTTTTGAGAGGCGATGAAGGACGTGATAACTGCGAAAAGTTGCGGGGATCTTGTTATATATGATATGATCCGCAAATTTCCGAATAAGAAAACTTGTTATATTGAAGATATAACATTATTTTTAATTTTTTTAAAAATAAAGCGAACTTAGGGAACTGAAACATCTTAGTACCTAAAGGAAAAGAAAACAATAGTGATTTCGTTAGTAGTGGCGAGCGAAAGCGAAAAAGTCTAAACTATAATTGTATTTAATGCTTTTATAGGGTTATAGGGTTATAAATAAAAGTTTTATATTAATAATAGTAGAAATATTTGGAAAAATATACCATAGATGGTGATAGTCCAGTAAATTAAATTATTAATTTAAAATGAATATAATACCTAAGTAAAACGAGACACGAGAAATCTTGTTTGAATTTGCCAGGACCATCTGGTAAGACTAAATACTACTCAAAAACCGATAGTGAACTAGTACCGTGAGGGAAAGGTGAAAAGAATTTCTATAAGAAATGTGAAATAGACCCTGAAATTATATGCTTACAATCAGTCGGAGCTTTTGAAATATAAAGTGACGGCATGCCTTTTGCATAATGAACCTACGAGTTAATTTTTCTGGCAAGGTTAAGTAATTAAGTTACGTAGCCATAGCGAAAGCGAGTTTTAAAAGAGCGTAAGTCAGAGGAATTAGACGCGAAACCGAGTGATCTATCCATGAGCAAGTTGAATCTATGGTAAAACATAGTGGAGGACTGAACTGGTAGATGTTGAAAAATCTTCGGATGACTTGTGGATAGGAGTGAAAGGCTAATCAAACTCGGAGATAGCTCGTACTCCTCGAAATGCATTTAGGTGCAGCGTTATGTTTTAAATATTATATAGGTAGAGCTACTAATTTGATAAGGGGGTGTCAAAACCTACCAAATCTTAATAAACTCCGAATTATATAATATATTGCATAGCAGTGAGAATATGGGTGCTAAGATCCATGTTCAAGAGGGAAACAGCCCAGACCATCAGATAAGGTCCCTAAATATATACTAAGTTGCATTAAACGAAGTTAAAGATCTTAAACAGCTAGAATGTAAGCTTGGAAGCAGCTATCATTTAAAGAGTGCGTAACAGCTCACTAGTCTAGATTTTTAGCGCGGATAATAATCGGGCATAAGTATATTACCGAATCTATGGGTATATATTATATATATATATACGGTAGAGGAGCATTGTATTATCGTAGAAGTAATATTGTAAAGTATTATGGAGATTATACAAAAGAAAATGTAGGTATAAGTAACGATAATATAGGTGAAAAACCTATACACCAAAAAACTAAGGTTTCCTCAGCCATGTTAATCATCTGAGGGTTAGTCGATATCTAAGATGAAGCTGAAAAGCGTAATCGATGGAAAATCGGTTGATATTCCGATACTTCTTAATTATTTTTATGATGGGAGGACGAAGTCGTGAAACTATTGCGTAATATTGGATTGTTACGTTGAAATATAAAGGTATATAAATATAGTTAAAAGCGTATTTATGCCGAAATATGATAGTACTATGAAAATAGATAATATAGGTAATAACTTCCAAGAAAAGTCTCTAAATATATATAAATAAGAAATCGTACTAAAACCGACACAGGTAGTTGAGGAGAGAATCCTAAGGTGCTCGAGTGATTCACAGCTAAGGAACTAGGCAAAATTAACTTGTAACTTCGGGATAAAAGTTGCCAATGAAAATTGGTCTCAGTAAAAAGATTCAGACGACTGTTTATCAAAAACACAGGACTCTGCTAAAATCGTAAGATGATGTATAGGGTCTGACACCTGCCCGGTGCTGGAAGGTTAAATTAGATTGTTAATATAATTTTGTTTTTATAAAATTATATGAAGCTTTCGAAATAAGCCCCAGTAAACGGCGGCCGTAACTATAACGGTCCTAAGGTAGCGAAATTCCTTGTCGGGTAAGTTCCGACCTGCACGAATGGTGTAACGATCTGAATACTGTCTCTGCTGTGAGCTCGGTGAAATTGTAATATCGGTGAAGATACCGATTACTCGCAATGGGACGAAAAGACCCTGTGAACCTTTACTATAGCTTCGTATTGAGTTTTAGTAAATAATGTGTAGAATAGGTGGGAGACTATGAAACATTATCGTAAGGTAATGTGGAGTCAACAGTGAAATACCACCCTTTATTTATTGAAATTCTAACTAATATTAATATTATTAGGACAATGCGTGGTGGGTAGTTTGACTGGGGTGGTCGCCTCCTAAAAAGTAACGGAGGCTTCCAAAGGTGCTTTCAACACGTATGGCAATCGTGTGTAGAGTATAATGGCATAAAAGCGCTTAACTGAAAGATTGACAAATCAAACAGATACGAAAGTAGGGCATAGTGATCCGGTGGTTTCTGTATGGAAAGGCCATCGCTCAAAGAATAAAAGGTACTCCGGGGATAACAGGCTAGTCTCCCCCAAGAGCTCATATCGACGGGGAGGTTCGGCACCTCGATGTCGGCTCGTCACATCCTGGGGCTGTAGAAGGTCCCAAGGGTTGGGCTGTTCGCCCATTAAAGTGGCACGCGAGCTGGGTTCAGAACGTCGTGAGACAGTTCGGTCTCTATCTATTGCGAGCGTTAGAAGTTTGAAGTGGCCCCGATTCTAGTACGAGAGGACCGAATTGGACGAGCCTATGGTGCATCAGTTGTATCACCAGATGCATAGCTGAGTAGCTAAGCTCGTAAAAGAGAAGCACTGAAAGCATATAAAGTGCGAAACTTACCACAAGATTAAACTTCTTTTAAGGATAGTTGTAGACTACAACATATAATAGGCTATAAGTGTAAGAATAGTAATATTTTAAGCTAAATAGTACTAATTATCCGTAATTACTTATAAAAATCTTTATAATTAATAAAGAGAATCATAAAATTATTTTATAAATATTATAAAAAATTAATTTATAATTAAATGGGTTGTTTATAGAGGTAGTTATCACCTCTTCCCATTCCGAACAGAGAAGTTAAAACTATCTACGCTGATGGTACTAATTATTAAATTGGGAGAGTAAGTACAGCCCATTTAATTATAATTAAATAATATTTTTAATATTTTTAATATTTTCAATTTTTAATTTATATTTTTCTGCATATTTTTTAATAATAAAATAAGGAATACCATAAGTTGAATAAACATATAATATATTTTTTTTATTTATATATTTATTTTTTAAAATATATTTATTTTTTTTAAAATAAATAGACATTAATTTTGTATTGTATTTTATACTTTTAAAGAAAAGTTCTTCTTCTTTTTTTAAATTATTTTTTATTTTAATTAATTTTTCAGTTATTAATTTTTTATAAAAAATTTTATAAACAATAAATATCAATTTAAATAAAAAGGGAGTATTAATATTTAAAATTTTATAAGTATAAATTAAACATCTTCTAATTAATTTTCTTAATACATATCCATATTTTTTATTATTAGGAAGAATATTATTATAAAAAATAATAAAAATTGATCTAATATGATCAGAAATAAGTTTTATTAAAAAATCATGTTGTAAATTATTAATTTTGTATTTTATATTTAAAGTTTTTTCTATTTTATTAATGATTAATGTAAAAAGATCTGTATCATATGTAGACTCTTTTTTTTGTAATATCATACATAATCGTTCAAATCCCATACCAGTATCAATATAATTATTAGACAACAAATTTTTGTTTTTATATATTTTATTATTTTTTATTAAATATTTTATATTTACTATATTCCATAATTCTATTATATATTTATTATTTTTATTAACTAAATTATATCCTTTTTCTTTTTTTATCTTTTTTAAATTTTTATTATTACGAATATCTACATGAATTTCAGTAGAAGGACCACATAATTTAAAATTATCTATTTTCCAAAAATTATGTTTTAGTCCAAAAAATAATATATTTTTTTTATCAACAAATTTTCTCCAATATTTATAAGTTTCATTGTCTTTTTTTAATTTATAATTTTTATTACCTTTAAAAATTGTTACATATATTTTATTTTTAGATATTTTGTATATTTTAGTAATTAAGATCCAAGCATATTTTATAGCTTTTTTTATATCATAATCTCCAATTGACCAATTACCTAACATTTCAAATAAGGTATGATGATAATTATCTTTTCCTACAGATTTTAAATCATTGTGCTTTCCTGTTATTCTAATACATTTTTGAATATTTGCTATTTTAGTATATTTTATTTTTTTTTTACCTAAAAAAAAATTTTTAAACTGATTAATTCCAGAATTTGTAAAAAATAATTTACTATTATCTTTATTAATAATAGGTGAAGATTTAAATATCTTATGGTGTTTTTTTTTAAAAAAATTAATAAATTTTTTTTTAATTTTATTATATTTCATATATATATTTATTAAATATTATAAAGTTAAAAATGAATTATAAAATTATTAATTATATAAAAACAATAAATAGAAATATTAATACATTATTATTATATAATTATATAAATACCACAATAAATCCATATATAATAGAAAAAAATAATAATAATTTTTCTCAAATTGATGTGTTTTCCAAATTAATGGGAAACAGAATAATTTTTATAGGAACAGAAATAAATAGTGATATATCTAATATAATTCAATCTCAATTATTATTTTTAGATTCTATAAATAATAATAGCATAAAAATATATATAAATTCTCCAGGGGGAGATATATATTCAGGTTTAGGAATATATGACACTATGCAATTAATAAATTCTAAAATATCTACAATTTGTGTTGGTATAGCTGCCTCTATGGCTGCTATTTTATTATGTTCAGGAGAAAAAGGAAAAAGATATAGTTTAAAACATTCTAGGATTATGATACATCAACCTATAGCAAGAAATATATATGGACAAGAATCAGATATAGAAATTAAAGCTAAAGAAATAAAAAAAATAAAAAAAGAATTATATAAAATAATTTCTTTGCATACTAAAAATAAAATAAAAAAAATAGAAAAAGATGCAGATAGAGATTTTTGGATGACATCTAAAAAAGCTAAAAAATATGGTATGATAGATAAAATATTATATAAAAAAAAATTAAAATAATGAATAATAATTATTGTTTTGTTTGTAAAGAAAAAAATAAATTAATCAATTATAAGAATATATATATATGTAATAATTGTATAAAAAATATTAATAATAAATATTATAATAATATAAGTAAAAAAAATAATATAAATTACCCTAAATATATAAATAGAATTTTAGATAAATATGTAATAGGACAAAATTATACTAAAAAAGTATTATCTGTAACTATATATAATCATTATAAAAGATTAATATATAACTATGATTTAAATAAAAATATAGAAATTGAAAAATCGAATATATTAATGATAGGGAAAAGTGGAACAGGAAAAACATTATTAGCTAAAACTATTTCTAAAATTTTAAATTTACCTTTTGTTATAGTAGATGCTACAGTTTTTACAGAAGCAGGATATGTAGGTGAAGATGTAGAAAGTATATTAACTAGATTATTACAAGTATCAAACTATAATATTAAATTAGCAGAGAAAGGAATAGTATATATAGATGAATTTGATAAATTATCTAGAAAAAGTAAAAATCCATCTATTACTAGAGATGTATCAGGAGAAGGGGTACAACAATCTTTATTAAAATTATTTGAAGATTCAACAGTATATATATCCCCATTTATTGGTAGAAAACATCCTGAACAAAATATGATTCCTATAAAAACTAAAAATATATTATTTATAGTAGGTGGATCTTTTGAAGGAATAGAAAAAATAATTAATTATAGAATAAAAAAAAGTTATGAAATAGGATATGATAGTATAATAAAAAGAAAAAAAAATATAAATAAAAAAAAAGTATTAAAATATATAACTACAAAAGATTTACAAGAATTTGGAATAATTCCAGAAATTTTAGGAAGACTACCAATTATTACATATTTAAATAATTTAACTAAAGAAGATTTAAAAGAAATACTTATAAAACCTAAAAATTCTTTAATTAAACAATATATAGAATTATTAAAATTAGATAATATTAAAATTATAATTAAGAATTCATTTATAGATATAATAGTAAAAAAAGCTATAAAATTAGGATTAGGGGCTAGAGGGTTAAAATCTATATGTGAAAAGATATTTAAAGAAATAACATATAATATAGATAAAAAGAAAAAACCTAAAATAATAATAATGAATAAAAAAAAAGTAGAAAATATTTTAAAAAAAAATGAATAAAGAAAAAAAAATAATAAAATTATTAAAAGAAATAGAGATAAATCATGGGAAAGGATCTATTATGATTATGAATAAAAATAAAATTAAAATTCCTATAAATGTATTTAAAACAGGCTCAATAAGTTTAGATATAGCTTTAGGGATATTAGGATATCCTAAAGGTAGAATAATAGAAATTTTTGGACCTGAATCTTCAGGAAAAACTACTTTAGCCCTACATGCAATATCTGAAGTACAAAAGAAGAATGGAAATTGTGTATTTATAGATGCTGAACATGCCTTTGATATAAATTATGCTAATAATTTAAATATTGATTTAAATAAACTTATAATTAGTCAACCTGATTATGGAGAACAAGCTTTAGAAATAGTAGATACTTTAATAAAATCTGAACTTATAGATTTAATAGTAATAGATTCAGTAGCTGCTTTAATACCTAAAAATGAATTAGTTGGGGAAATAGGTGAAAACAAAATAGGGTTACAAGCAAAATTAATGTCACAAGCTTTAAGAAAATTTATAGGAATAATAAGTAAAACTAAAAGTACTGTTATATTTATTAACCAAATTAGAGATAAAATTGGAGTACTATTTGGGAATCCTGAAGTAACTACTGGAGGGAATGCCTTAAAATTTTATGCTTCTATTAGATTAGATATAAGAAAAATAGGTTTTTTAAAAGATAAAAATAATAAAATAATAGGGAATAAGGTAAGAGTAAAAGTCGTTAAAAATAAGTTATATCCACCTTTTAATATAGCAGAATTTGATATAATTTATGGGAAAGGTATATGTAAATATAGAGAAATATTAAATTTAGGATTAAATATGAATATAATTAAAAAAAATGGGACGTGGTTTAATGTTTATAATAAAAATATAGGAAAAGGAAAAGAAAATTTTATTAAATATTTAAAGAATCATAAAAAACTTTATTTAAAAATAAAAAAAGATTTAATAAAAAAAATTAAATAAAAAATTTTTTTTGTCTCATTATTTCAAAAATTATAATTGAAACTGCTACACTTACATTTAAGGAATTAATTATCCCATACATAGGTATATGTATATTTTTATAAGTTTTCCATTTTTTAGATACACCAGTATGTTCATTACCAAATATTATAGCTATTTTTTTATAATAATTAAAATTGAATTTATATAAAGATAAATTATTTTTTTTTTGTATAGATGTACCTAATAGTAAAATATTTTTTTTTAATAAATATTTTAAGATTTTATTAAAAGGTAAAATTAATATAGGAAAAATAAAAACACTACCTAAACTAGCTCTAATTATATTAGGATTATATATGTCTTTATTATCTTTAATAATAATACTATCAACAACATTAGTACATTCTAGAGTTCTTATAATAGCACCTAAATTTCCTGGTTTTTCTATATTATCTATAATTAAAAAAAAAATATCTTTTTTTTTATTAATTAAATTAATAAATTTTTTTTCATAATTAATTTTTTTTTTAAAAAAAATTCCTAATATCCCTTCAGAATTTTTTCTATATGCAACTTTGTTATAGTTTATTTTATTAATAAAAACAATAAATTTTTGTAAAATACAAAATTGTGTTTCTTTTTTTTTATATATTTTATTACATATAAAAACTTTTTTTAATTTTAAATTACTTTTAAAAGCCATTTTTATTTCTTGACACCCTTCTACTATAATTATATTTTTATTTATTCTTTCTTTTTTGGATTTTTGTAATTTAATAATATTTTTAATATTTAACATACATAAAATAAAAATTTAATGATAAATATAGGTATAAATGGATTTAATATTATAAGTAAAATGATAATTTATAATATTATAAAAAAAAAAGATAAAAATATTAATATAGTAGCAATTAATATTGCTAATGAAAAAATAAATATAGATAAATTTATATATATATTGAAATATGATAATATTTATAAATTGTCTAAAATAATAATAATTAAAGATATAAAAAAGGATAAAATAATAATAAATAATAAATTTATAATAAAAATAATTAATGAAAATAATATTAATAATTTAAATTGGAAAAAATATAAAGCTAAATATATAATAGAAACTACATATACATTAAATCCTAATATACATATTAAAAATGGAGCTAATAAAGTAATATTAACTTATCCTAATTTTGATTATCCTATTTATGTATTTGGGGTAAATCATAGTAATTTAAAAAAGGAGAATAATATAATATCTTATGCTTCTAATACTACTAATTGTTTATCACCTATTTTAAAAATATTACATAGAGAATATAAAGTGTTAGAATGTTTTATAACTATTTTACAAAACTCAAATTTTAGTGAATATGATATTATTAATAACTATTTAAATATTATTCCATATAAATCTAAAGTAAATAAAGAAATATATAAAGTATTACCAGAAATGTATAAAAAAATTAAAGATATAACTTTTAAAATACCTAATTATATTTATGTTTCTGTTGTAGATTTAACTATTCGATTTAAAAAATCTACTAATTATGAAAAAATAAAAAAAATTATAAAATTTTATTCAAAAAATGAATTAACAGGAATATTAAAGTATATTAATAAAGATATTATATATACAGATATTCTATATAATAAGATGATTTCTATATTTGATGCTAAATCTAGTATTATGTTAAATAATAATTTTTTTAAACTAATATGTTGGTATAATAATGTAATTGGATATAGTAATAAAATCATAGATTTTATAATTTATATAGAATATAATTATTAATCAAATATCCTTATATTTAGGAAAATTTTTTATGAAAATAAGTTTTGTCTTTTTTATTTTAAAAATTATATGATCAATACTATTAGTTAATAAATAATATTTATTATTTAAAATATTACCATATTGTAAAATTTGATTTAAATTATTATTGTTAATTTTTATTTTTGGAGATTTACATTCAATTATTATATATGGATAATTATTTTTTTTTACTAATATATCTATTTTATAAATTTGATTTTTAATATATAAAAATTCTTCTACAGATATATTAGATATATTATATCCCTTTACTAATATTAAATATAATATAATTTTTTGTCTTAATAATTCTTCATAAGAGAATATATAAAATTTTTTTCTAATTATACAAAAAATAGTTTTATAATTATTAAAAATAGACTTATAAATTTTAATTTTTTTTTTTAAGAAAAAATTATAAAAATTTTTCATATTTTATATAAATATTATTATATATAGATCGGGAGACATATATTAATATTTTTTATAAATTTTTGGTTTAAATATAATTTATATGAAAATTTATTAATATAATTATAAGGAATTTTATAAAAAAAAATTAGTTTTTTTATTTTTTTATAGTTTTTTTTTAAATTTTTATTAATTAAAAAAAAAATTTTATTATTATTTTTAATAATATATTTTTTTATATTATTAATATATTTTTTATGTTTAATTTCTTTTTTTTTAAAATTATATTCTACAATAAAGATAGAATTATCATGTTTATGTATAATAAAATTAATTATTTTATATTTATTAATAATTTTTTTTTTATAATTAATTAAAAGTAAAAATGAATTTAATTTTATTAATGGGATATTTAATGATAAACAAAATCCTTTTGCAGTAGCTAAAATATTTCTTATTCTAGTATATGATATAGCCGGCCCCAAATTAACAGATATAGCATTTATTATAGTTATATTTATATTATTTTTTCTTAGACTTTTTAATAGATAATAATGGAATGAATTATAATTTTTTTTTATTTTTATAAATAATTTACCATTATAAGTTATGTTAGAATATATGAATTTATTTTTTTCATATATATTTAATATATACGACATAAAAAAAAATTTTCTTTTTTATGAAAGATTTAATTGAACAATTAAAAGATATATATATAAAAAAATTCTGCAAATATAATAAAGAACAAAGAAATAATATAAATATTTTATATAATAATTATAAGGATAATAGTATATACGGAGATATTAATATTAATATAAATTCTATTTTTTTTTTAAAAAAGAAAAATAAAAATAAACTTGGAATAAAATTAGGGAATAAAATAAAAAAAAAATTAAAAAAATACGTATATAAATATGAACTTAAGAGTAACTATTTAAATATTTTTTTAAAAAAGAAATATTATATAAATAAAATAAAAAAATTTATAAAATCTAATTTTAATATACAAAAAACAATTTATAATAAAAAAAATAAAAAAAAAAGATACATAATAGAGTTTTCTTCTCCTAACTCAAATAAACCATTACATTTAGGTCATTTAAGAAATATTTTAATAGGGAATACAATAGCTAATATATATAATGTTATAGGGTTTAATGTAATAAAAAGTCAACTTATAAATGATAGAGGGATTCATATATGTAAATCTATAATAGCTTTTAAAAAATTTTTTAATAAAAAGATAAAATTGAATATAAAAGGTGATCATTTTGTAGGAATATTATATTTTAAATTTGAAAAAGAATTTCAAAAAGAAATAAAATTAATATCTAAAAAATATAATATAAAAAAAAACCAAGCTATAAAATATTCTAGATTATCTAAGTTAGTTAATAATGAATTGATAAATTGGGAAAAAAAAAAGGGAGAAAGTATATCTATATGGAAAAAAATAAATAAATTAGTTTATAAAGGATTTTCTATAACTTATAAAAAATTAAATGTAAAATTTGATGATATACTTTATGAAAGTAAAACTTATTTATTAGGGAAAAATTTTATTTTAGAAGGTCTAAAAAAAAAAATTTTTTTCTTAGATAAAGATAAATCTGTTTATTTTTTATATAAGAAAAAAAAAATTATTTTATTAAGGAATAACGGAACATCTTTATATATTACACAAGAGATAGGAACTTTATTATATAGAATAAAAAAATATAAAAAATTTAATTTATTAATTTATGTAGTAGGTAATGAACAAATTAATCATTTTAAAGTTTTGTTTGAAATTATAAAGATAAATAAATTATTAATATATAATAAATTATATCATTTATCTTATAATACTGTAAATTTTTTAGGAAAAAAAATAAAATCTAGATATATAAAAAAGAATGAATTTATATTTATCGATGATTTAATATGTATTATGAATAATTATGTAAAACATAAAATTAAAAAAAAAAAGAGTGATAAAATAGTAGAACAAATTTCTTTGGGTGCTATAAAATATCAATTTATAAAAATAAATCCCAAAAAAAAAATAGATTTTAATATTAATAATGTATTAAAAATAAAAGGAAATACTGGTATATACATACAATATACATATGCTAGAATATATTCAATATTAAAAAAAAATAATTTAAAAAAAATAAAATTTTATAAAACAAATTTTTTAAAATTAATAAAAAAAAATGAAATAAGTATAATAAGATTAATTTTGGAATATAAAACTATAATAGATAGAATTATAAAAAAATATGATCCATCTATATTAACTAATTATATTTATATTATATCTAAAAAAATTAATAATTTTTATCAAAAAAATAAAATATTAAATATAAAGAATATATATAAAAGAAATTTAAGATTAATAATATGTAAAATTATATTAAATTTTTTATATTTTAATATGAAAATTTTAGGTATACCTATCTTAAAAAAAATATAATTTATGAATAAAATATTAAATGATATAGATAAAAAGTTTAATGAAACTTTAGAATATTTTAATAAATATTTATCGGATATACATTTTGGTCGTGCAAATATATCTATGTTAAAAAATATTAAAATAGATATAAATAATAAAAGTTATAATATATATAATATAGCTAATATAAATATTATAGATAAAATAACATTTAAAATTATACCGTATGAAAAGACCTATATTAATAAAATTAAAAAAGAAATTTTTAATAATATAGGAGGGACAATGTTTGTAAAAGAAAATAGTATAATTTTAAAATTATCTTTATTTACAGAGGAAAAAAGGTTAGAATTAATAAAAAAAATTAAAATAGAATTAGAAAAAGTTAAAAATACTTTAAGAAAGATAAGAAATAAATTTAAAACTATATTAAAAAATAATAATAATATTTCAGAAGATGAAAAAATAAATATTAAAAATAAAATACAAGATATTTATAATAAAAGTATATTAACTTTAAATATAAATTTTAATAATAAAAAAAAAGAAATTTTAAATATAACAACTTAATTTATAAAATGTATAAATATAAATTTTATAATATAAAATATATAAATAAAAATAAGAAAAAAATTCTAAATAAAATTATAATTATAAAAGGTTGGGTAAAATTTTTTAGAAATAATTATTTTTTAGAAATAAATGATGGATCTACAATAAATAATCTACAAGTTATAATAAATAATAAAAAATTTTTAAAAAAAAAAATTAGAATAGGAATACCATTAAAAATTATAGGTAAATTAATTAAAAATAAAAATGATATAGAAGTTTATGCATATAAAATAAAAATGTATGGTAATATAGATAAAGAATTTATTAACAAAAGTATTTTACAAAATAAATTTCATAGTCGTTCAAAATTAAGACAACAACTAAATTTAAGATTTAGAACAAATTTATTTAATTGTATAATAAAAATAAGACATTTTTTATTCATAAATATTCATAATTATTTAAATTTAAAAGAATTTATATATATAAATACCCCTATAATTAATAAAAATAATGCAGAAGGAGCAGGTGAGGTTTTTAAAATAACTACATTAAATTTATTAGATAAAAAATCCAAATTTAATTGTAAAAAAGATTTATTTAAATGTAAAGCGAATTTAACTGTATCTGGGCAATTAGAATTAGAAAGTGCTATGTATGGTTTAGGTAAAGTTTATACTTTTGGTCCAGTTTTTAGAGCAGATAACTCTAATACTAAGAAACATTTATCTGAATTTTGGATGTTAGAACCTGAAATAATGTTTTATAAATTAAAAGATATAATAAAATTATCTGTTAATTTAATAAAGTATTTAATAAAAGGAACTTTAAAAAATTGTAAAGAAGAGTTAAATTATTTGGATGAATATAATAAAAGATATAATAATTGTAAAAATTTAATTAATAGATTAAAAAACATTATAAAAAAAAAATATATAAAAATAAGTTATAATAAAACGATAAAATTATTAAATAATATAAAGAGAAATATAATAAATTGGGGAGATGATATTGGATCAGAACATGAAAAAATTTTATTTAATATAGTTTTTCCTTATGAAATTCCTATAATTATATATAATTATCCTAAAAAAATTAAGCCTTTTTATATGAAATTAAATAAAGATAAAAAAACTACAAAATCCATAGATATTTTATTCCCTTATATAGGAGAAATTATAGGTGGATCAGAAAGAGAAACTTCTTATAATAAATTATTAGATAGAATTAAAAAATTAAAAATTAATATTAAAAATATTATGTGGTATATAAATTTAAGAAAATTAGGGGAAATACCTCATAGTGGTTTTGGATTAGGTTTTGATAGATTAGTACAATATATAACTGGTATGAATAATATTAGAGATATAATACCTTATCCAATTTATCCAGGACATATATTTTAATTATAAAATGAAAAATAAAATAATAAATTTGGATAATGCATCTAATTATAGAATGAGGAAAGAAATAATAAATATATATAAAAAAATAATATCTGATGAATATATATCTAATCCTTCTTCTTTTCATAATTTAGGTAGATATTCTAAATCCTATATTGAAATTTCTAGAGAAAAAATATCTAATATAATTAATTGTGATCCATCTGAAATAATTTTTACATCAAGTGGAACTGAAGGTAATAATATTATTTTAAGAAATGTAGTAAAAAATTATAATATAAAATATATAGTTAGTTCAAAATTAGAACATTTATCAGTTCTTAATACTATTAAAGATTTAAAAAAAGAAAATAAGATAAAAGTATTTTTTATAGACAATGATAAATTTGGTAATTTAAATTTAAACAAATTAAAAAATATAATTAAAAAAAAAAGGAATAAATATAATATTTTAGTTAGTATAATGTATGTAAATAATGAAATAGGTAATATAAATAATATTAATAAAATAGGTAAGATTTGTAATAAATATAATGTTTTATTTCATTCTGATTTTGTACAATATATTGGACATTATAATATAAATGTAAAGAAAATATTATGTCATTTTTTTTCAGTTAGCGCACATAAATTTTATGGTCCTCTAGGTATAGGGTTTATATATATTAAAACAGGTTATTTTTTGACAAGCTTTATTACAGGAGGGAATCAAGAAAGAAGTATAAGATCGGGGACTGAAAATTTATATGGGATAGTATGTATGTATAAAGCTTTAAAAATTTGTAATATTAATTATTATTCTGAAAAAAAATATATTTTAAATTTAAAAAAATATTGTATTTTTTTATTAAATAAAAATATAAAAAATTTAAAATATAATGGTCTTTCAAATAAGATAAATAAAAGTGTATATAATATATTAAATTTAAGATTACCTATAAAAGACGATTTATTACATATAAAATTAGATTTAAAAAAAATAATAATTTCTAAAGGAAGTTCTTGTTACAATAATAAAAAAGAATCACATGTAATTAAAAATATATTAAATAAAAAAGATTTAAACAGGACTACTTCTATAAGAATATCTTTTAGTATTTATAATAAAAAAAAAGATATTGTTATTTTTGTTAAAGAATTAAAAAAAATAATTTTAAAAGTTAAAAAATTATGTTAAATACTTTTTATATAGAAAACTATGGGTGTCAAATGAATATATATGATAATGAATTGATAATTAGTATATTAAAAAATAATAATTATTGTTATGTAGATAATATATTTATGGCTGATTTAATATTAATAAATACATGTTCTATAAGAGAAAAAGCAGAAACTACTATACATAATAGATTATTATATATTAATAGTTTAAAAAAAAAAACCTCTAAAATTATAGGTCTAATTGGATGTATGGCTAGAAGGATAAATTCTAATTATTATTTTAAAAAAAAGTTTTTAGATTTTGTTTTAGGTCCTGATCAATATAGAGAATTACCTAATATAATTAAATCTTTAAATGATAATAGATATTTTTCTAATATAATTTTATCTAATGAAGAAACATATTCAGACATTTTTCCAACTAAAATATATAATAAAAATAAAATTACTTCATATGTAACTATTTCAAGAGGTTGTGACAATATGTGTACTTTTTGTGTAGTACCATTTACAAGAGGTAGAGAAAGAAGTAAAAGTCCTAAAAATATTTTAAATGAATGTAAAAAATTATATAATATGGGGTATAAAGAAATTACTTTATTGGGGCAAAATGTAGATTCTTATTTATGGACTAATAAAACTCATATAAAAAAAAAAATAAAAAGTAGAGATAAAATAGTAAATTTTTCTAATTTATTAGAATTGATAGCTAAAAATATACCAAATATGAGAATAAGGTTTTGTACATCTAATCCACATGATATGTCACTAGATGTAATTAGTACGATAAAAAAATATAATAATATATGTAAATATATCCATTTGCCTGTACAATCTGGTAGTAATAGAATATTAAAATTAATGAATAGAAAATATACTAGGTTAGAATATATAAAATTAATAGAATTAATTAGAAATAAAATTCCAGATTGTGCAATTTCATATGATATAATAACTGGATTTTGTACAGAAACAGATAAAGATCATATTGATACATTAAATTTAATGGAATATATAAAATATGATTTTGGATATATGTTTTGTTATTCTCATAGAAAAGGAACATATGCTTATAATAAGTTAAAAGATGATGTATCTATTCAAAAAAAAAAAGAAAGATTAAAAGAAATAATAAATTTACAAAGAAAACATTCTTATAAAAGATTAAACAAATATGTAAATACTATACAAGAAGTATTAATAGAAGGAAATTCTAAAAAAGATCAAAATTATTGGTTTGGTCGTAATTCACAAAATACTTTAGTTGTTTTTAAAAAGAAAAATGAAAAATTAGGAGATTTTGTTAATGTTAAGGTATTAAATAATACTTCTGCAACATTAATAGGGGAAAGAATAAAATTAAATTAATTTTTTTTAAAAAAAAAAAGTTTTATATATTATATATAGGAATATATTATAATTAATATTTTTTTTTATTATGAAAAAAATTAAAGTAAAACCTTTACACGATCGTGTTATAATAAAACCTTTGCCAGTAAAAGATAAAACATCTGCAGGTATTATAATACCTGATACAGCTAAAGATAAACCTCAAAAGGGGATAGTAGTAGCAGTTGGACCAGGTAAAAAAAATTATAATATGACTGTAAAAATTGGTGATAAGGTATTATATGGGAAATATACAGGAACAGATTTAAAAATTAATGAAGTAGAATATTTAATTATGCATGAAAGTGATATATTAGCTATAGTATAATAAAAATATTATAAATTTAATAAAAAATTAAAAATATGTCTAAAGATATAAAATTTGATATAGATGCTAGAGATAAGTTAAAAAAAGGAGTAGATGCTTTAGCAAACGCAGTTAAAGTTACTTTAGGACCAAAAGGGAGAAATGTAGTTTTACAAAAATCTTTTGGAGGACCACAAATTACAAAAGATGGAGTAACAGTAGCTAAAGAAATAGAATTAGAAGATCCTATTGAAAATTTAGGTGCACAAATGGTAAAAGAAGTAGCTTCTAAAACTAATGATATTGCAGGTGATGGAACTACTACAGCTACATTATTAGCTCAATCAATAATTAAAGAAGGGTTAAAAAATGTAGCAGCAGGTGCAAATCCTATAGATTTAAAAAGAGGTATAGATAAAGCAGTAATAGCGATAGTTAATAATTTAAAGGAACAATCACAAAAAGTAGGAACTAATAATGAAAAAATTCAACAAGTAGCTACTATATCTGCTAATAATGATAAAGAAATTGGTAAATTAATAGCAAAAGCTTTTAATAAAGTTGGAAAAGATGGAGTAATTACTGTAGAAGAAGCAAAAGGGATAGAAACAACAGTAGAAGTTGTAGAAGGGATGCAATTTGATAGAGGATATCAATCGCCTTATTTTGTTACTAATACAGAAAAAATGATTTCTGAATTAGAAAATCCATATATTTTATTATGTGATAAAAAGATTTCCACGATGAAAGATATAATACCTGTATTAGAATCTATTGCACAATCTGGGAAACCTTTATTAATAATATCTGAAGAAGTAGAAGGAGAAGCATTAGCTACTTTAGTAGTAAATAAAATAAGAGGAGCTATAAAAGTAGTAGCAGTAAAAGCTCCAGGTTTTGGTGATAGAAGAAAATTAATATTAGAAGATATTGCAATATTAACTGGTGGTACAGTAATATCAGAAGATATAGGAAATAAATTAGAAGATATAAAAATAGAAGAATTAGGTAAATGTGAAAGAGTAACAATAGAAAAAGAAAATACTATAATAGTGAATGGATATGGGAATAAAAAAGAAATAGAAAATAGAATTAAACAAATTAAATTACAAATAGAAACAAGTACTTCTGATTATGATAAAGAAAAATTACAAGAACGTTTAGCTAAATTATCTGGTGGTGTAGCAGTATTATATGTAGGAGCAGCGTCTGAAGTAGAAATGAAAGAAAAAAAAGATAGAGTTGAAGATGCTTTAAATGCAACTAGAGCCGCTATTGAGGAAGGTATAGTAGCTGGTGGAGGAGTAGCATTAGTACGTAGTATAAAAATATTAGATAAAATTAAAGGTAATAATTGTGAAGAAAATACAAGTATAGCTATAATTAAAAGAGCATTACAAGAACCATTAAAACAAATAGTAGCTAATTCAGGTAAAGAAGGATCGGTAGTAGTATCTAAAGTACTTGAAGGGAAAGATGATTTTGGATATGATGCGAAAATAGGTAAATATAAAAATATGTTAGAGGCTGGAATAATAGATCCAACAAAAGTAACTAGGGTAGCTTTAGAGAATTCAGCTTCTGTAGCAGGTATGTTTTTAACTACTGAATGTGTTATAACAGAAATTAAAAAAGAAGATACATCTGGCCCTCAAATTCCATCTGGAGGTGGTAGTGGTATGATGTAAAAAAAAAAATAAAAAACAAATTTTAATAAAATATTAAGTTTTATTAAGATTTGTTTTTTATAAATTTTAAAGAATAAGATTTAATAGCATTAATAATATTAAAAGTACCTATATATTTATTAATAGATAAGATTTTATTTAAATTAATTTTTTCAAATAAATTATTTTTATCATTTATAATTTTAAAAGGGGTTTTGTTAGAATATATTTTTATAATTAAAAATATAATTCCATTTATTATATTAGAGTCTGATTTTCCGATAAAATAGATTTTATTTTTTTTTTTAAAAATAAATAACCATACATTTGTTAAACAATTTTTTAATAAATATTTATTTTTTTTATATTTCTTAGGATAATATGGTAATTTTTTCCCTAGTTTTATTAAATAATTATATATTTTATTATTGTTTATTTTTTTTAAAATTTTTTTATATAACATAATTTAAAATATTAATATGAATTTAAAATATATAAGAAATTTTTGTATAATAGCTCATATAGATCATGGTAAAAGTACTTTAGCATATCAATTGTTAAAATATACTAATACTATAAAGTATAATAAAAAATTATTAGATAATATGGATTTAGAAATAGAAAAAGGGATAACTATAAAAAACCATATAATACAAATTAATTATAAATATAACAATACTATTTATAAATTAAATTTAATAGATACACCTGGACATGCGGATTTTACCTATGAAGTATACAAGTCTATATTAGCATGTGAAGGAGCTATTTTATTAATAGATATATCTAAAAATATACAAGCTCAAACAATATCTAATTTAAAATTGGCTTTTAAAAAAAAAATAAAAATTATACCAGTATTAAATAAAATAGATTTAGATATAAATTATTATAATGTAAAAAAAGATGTTAAAGTTTTATTAAATTGTAGAAGTAAAGATATATTATGTATAAGTGCGAAAAAAGGTATAGGAATAAATAAATTAATTAAAACTATTATAAAAAAAATACCTAATCCTGTTGGCGATATAAATAAACCTTTACAAGCATTTATCATAGATTCTAATTATGATAATTATAGGGGGATAATAATATATTTTAGAATTTTTAATGGAACAATAAAAAATAAAGATAAATTAAAATTATTATATAATAATAAAATAATTACAGTTAATAATTTAAGTACTTTAGAAAATTTTTCTAATAGAAAAAATAAAATAACTGCAGGTAATGTAGGTTCTTTTTTATATAAAACTAAGAATTTAGATGATATAATTATAGGAGATACTTTAGTAAATTGGGATGATAAAAAAACTAAAACGATATTTAAAATTAATGACATTAAATCAAATATATTTATTAGTATTTTTCCTTTAAATTCAACAGAATATATAAAATTAAAACAATCTATTAAAAAATTAAAATTAAATGATTATTCCTTTACTTATATAAAAGATTTTTCTAATACATTTGGATTTGGATTTAGATGTGGATTTTTAGGGATATTACATTTTGAAATAATTAAAGAAAGAATATTAAGAGAATATAATATAAATATTATTACTACTATACCAAATGTAGAATATAAAATAATATTAAAAAATAATAATATAAAATTTATAAATAATCCATTAAAATACCCAAATAAAAATGAAATACTTTATGTAATGGAACCATATATGAAAGTTATAATAATTACTTATAATAAATATATAGGAGATATAATTACATTTTGTATAAAAAAAAGAGGTATTTTTATAAATCAAAAATATATAATATCACCAAAAGTAAAATTAATATTTAATTTACCTTTAAATGAAATACTTTATGATTTTAATAACAAAATAAAAGTTTTAACTAAAGGATTTAATAGTATAAATTATAATTTTATAGGATATATTAAATCTAATATTATTAAAGTAGATATATATATAAATAATATAATTATAGATGGATTTTCTTTTTTTTCTCATATAGATAATGCATATATAAAAAGTAAAAATTTATGTAAAAGATTAAAAGAATTAATACCTAGAAAACAATTTCAAATTCCTATACAAGCATATATAAATAATAAAATTATAGCCAGAGAAACCATACCTTCATATAGAAAAGATGTAACATCTAAATGTTATGGAGGAGATATAACTAGAAAAATGAAGTTATTAAATAAACAAAAACTTGGTAAAAAGAAAATGCGTAAAATAGGGAAAGTAGATTTACCACAATCTATATTTTTTTCATTAATTAATATTGAATAAATATTTTATTATATTATGTATTTTTTATATATAATTAATAATAATATAAATAGGATAAGGAGAGTTGCCGGAGAGGTTTAACGGACCAGTTTGCTAAACTGGCAGCTTTATGCTACATGGGTTCAAATCCCATACTCTCCGTAAGAACGTAACGGGGTGTAGCGTAGCCTGGATTATCGCGCCTGGTTTGGGACCAGGAGATCATAAGTTCAAATCTTGTCACCCCGATATAAAATAAAATAGTATAATAGGGATCACGTAGCTCAGTCGGATAGAGCAACTGCCTTCTAAGCAGTCGGCCACAGGTTCGAATCCTGTCGTGATCATATGAAAAAAAATATAATTAATAAAAAAGCTTATTATGATTATAATTTAATTAGAAAATATAATGCTGGGATGGTATTATTAGGAAAAGAAATTAAATTAATAAGACAAAATAAATGTAATATATATAAAGCTTATTGTAAGATAATTAATTATAATATATTTTTATTCAATTTTAAAATACATAAAAGAAATTTAAGAAAAATAAAATTATTACTTTCTAAAAAAGAAATAAACAATATATATCAAAATATTACTAATAAAAATTACACTATTATACCTACAAAAATTTTTTATTCAAAAAGTGGATTTGCTAAAATAGAAATATTTTTATCTAATAGAAAAAAAAAATATGATAAAATAAAAGTTAGTAAAAAAAAGGAAAAAGAAATAAATAAAAAAAAAATAAAAAAATATTACTTTTAATTAGTTAGAATTAATAATACTAATTAAAAGTAATAAAAATATTATATAATTTGTGTTTCTATAGATTTTTTATGTATAACTTCAAATAAATTTTGTATATATTTTTCATCTAAATTAATTGTTTCACAGATTTTTTTATAATGTTTTTTTAATTCTAACATTTTTTCTTTTTGTATTATTTCTAAATTATGTTTTTTTTTAATAATACCAATATTTTTTGAAGTTATTAATCTATTATGTAATAAATATATAATATTTTCATCTATTTCTAATATATTATTTCTATATAAATTTAAATCATTAATATATTCTTTATTAATTTTTTTTTTTAATAAAATTTTATTTAATATTTCTGTTAAATAATTAGGCGTAATTTGTTGATTAGAATCACTTAATGCTTCTTTTGGATTATTATGAGTTTCTATCATTAAACCATCATATCCAAAATCAATAGCTTTTTTAGATACTTCATATATTTCATTACTATTTCCAGTAATATGCGAAGGGTCACATATAATAGGTAGTTTAGGATATTGTTTTTTTAGATTTAATACTTCTAACCAACATGGTTGATTTCTATATGTTTTACTTTTATATAAGCTAAAACCTCGATGAATTAATCCTATATTTTTTATATTATTATTAATTAATCTTTCTACCCCTCCTAACCATAAATCTATATCTAAATTTAATGGGTTTTTAATTAATATTATTTTATTTGTATTTTTTAAAGAATTAGCTATTTCTTGGACAGTAAAAGGATTACATGTACTTCTTGCTCCTATCCATAGTATATCTATGTCATATTTTAAAGCTGTTTTAACATGTTCTTTATTTGCAATTTCAGTTGCTAATAAAATATTATATTTTTTTTTTGCTTTTATTAACCATTTTAATCCCTTTTCCCCTACTCCTTCAAAAAGTCCAGGTTTTGTTCTAGGTTTCCATATTCCTGCTCTTAAAACTTCTACATAAGATTTATCTAAATCTTTAGTAATATTTAATATTTGTTCTTCGTTTTCTGCACTACATGGACCAGCTATTATTAAAGGATAAGAAAATTTTTTTATCCAATTATAATTAATTTTTTTAAGTAAATTCATAGGTTATGATAAATTATTTTTTTAAATATAAATATATAAAGTTAAAAGATTTATTTATAATTTATATAATCTAATATTAATTTTCCTTTTAAATGGTCATATTCATGTTGAAAAATAACAGCTAATAAATTTTTTAATTTTTTATACTTTTTTTCCCATAAATAATTATAATATTTTACATATATACTTTTATTTCTAATTATAGGAACATATAAATTAGGTATACTTAAACATCCTTCTTTATTAATAATTTTTTTTTTACTATATTTTATAATTTTAGGATTAATAAAAATCATTTTTAATTTATTAATTCCTATAATAAATAAACGTATATTTAAACCAATTTGTGGAGCTGATAACCCTATACCATTATAATAATACATTGTTTCATACATATTATTTATTAATTCTATTAAGTTGGGTTTTTTATATATATATTTACTTTTTTTTCTTAATATTTTATTTTTATATAATAAAATAGGATAAATCATTTTTATTTTTTTTTTAAAATTTTTAAATAAGATTGTAATATTAATATAGCACTCATAACATTTAACTGAGATTTAAAATTTTTTTTTCTATATTTAAATTTATATAAATAATATTTAGCTAATTGTGATGTATATCTTTCATCTATTAAATCAACTATAATTTTAGGATATATTTTTAATATTTCTGTTTTAAATTTTAAGACTTCTTTAGTAATTTTTTGATGTTTATTTCTTAAATTAATTGGATATCCTAAAACTATTAAATATATATTTTCTATTTTAATTATATATTTTAATGAATAAATAAGTTTATTTGTCTTTATACATGTTAATCCCATTGCAAGTTTTTTATCAGTATCTGAAATAGATAGTCCACTCCATTTACTTCCATAATCTATACATAAAATTCTAGTTTTTTTTTCCATAGTTAATAGTTAAGTTTATTAAATTTATATTATTTTAATTTTATTTATTAATAATAAAGAAAATAAAAATTATAGTTTTATGTTAAAAAAAAAAGATATATTAAAAAATTTAAAAAAGGAAAAATATTTTTCACTAATATCTAATTTAAGTGAAAAATTAAATATTAAATCTTATGTAATAGGCGGATACGTAAGAGATCTATTATTAAATAAAAATCAACCTATAGATATAGATATAGTAACTACAGGAAATAGTTTAATTTTAGCAAAAATGTTTTATAATAGTATATCTAAAAAAGTAATTTATGTATTTAAAAAATTTAAAACTGCTATAGTAAAAAATAGGAATATACGGATTGAATTTGTAAGTACACGTAAAGAATATTATAATATATATGATAATAAGCCATATGTAAAAATTTTTAAAACTATTAAAGAAGATCAAAAACGTAGAGATTTTACTATAAATACTATAGCAATAAGTTTAAATAAGAATGATTTTGGAAAAATATTAGATCCTTTTAATGGGATAAAAGATATAAAAAATAAAATAATAAAAACTCCTATTAATCCAAATATTACTTTTTATGATGATCCTTTAAGAATGATAAGAGCTATAAGATTTAAAAATATACTTAGATTTAAAATAGATAAATCTTTAATTAAATCTATTCAAGAAAATATAGATAGGATAAAGATAGTCTCTATAGAGAGAATAGTAGAAGAATTTAATAAAATACTTTTATCTAATAAACCTTCTATTGGATTAAAATTAATGTATAAATTTGGATTTTTATTTTATATATTACCTGATTTTATAAGTTTAAAAGGAAGAGTAACTTTTAATGGATATTCATATAAAGATAATTTTATACATAGTTTAAAAGTATTAGATAATATTAGTAAGTTAACTAATAATTTATGGTTAAGATGGGCTACTTTATTACATGATATAGGGAAAAATATTGCAAAAAAATTTATTATTAATAAAGGGTGGACATTTTATAAACATGAAATTATAGGTTCAAATATGATACCTTATATTTTTCATAAATTAAAGTTGTCTCTTAAAAGTAATATGAAATATGTTCAAACTATCGTAAGATATAGTAATCTTCCTATAATATTGTATAAGAAGAAGAAGAATAGTGTAAATAGTGTAAAAATAAGTACTATTAGAAAATACATATATAAGATCGGGTTAAATAATATAGTAGATTTGATAAAATTATGTTATTGTGATATTACTACAATAAAAGAAACAAAAAGAATAAATAAAAAAAAAATAATTAATTTTTATAAAATTACAAATAAAATTGAAAACAAATATCAAATATCTAATTTAAAAATGCCAATAAATGGACATGATATTATGAATTATTTTAAAATCAAACCTAGTAAAATTGTAGGAAAAATAAAAAATATAATTAAAGATTATATAGTAAAAGGAAAGATTTTAAATGATTATAAAGAAGCATTTAAGTTAATGAAAAAAATAGGTAAAAAAATTTTAAAAAGAATATGAAAATATCTTATTTAAGATTAAATAATAATTTTTTTATACTTTTAAAAAATAATATCCCTTATTTTTTTAAAATAAGTAAAATTATTAAATATCTAATTTATAAAGAAATAAATAAAAATATAATTAAATTAAAATATATAGTATTATTAATTCCATATAAAATTCATATACCTAATTTTATTCATAGTAAATATTTTAAATTACTGTTTTATATATTTAAAAAGACAAAAATTAAAATTTTTATTAAAAAAAGATATATATATATATATACTATTCCTGTTTATTTAGAATTGAAAAATATAAATAAACTATTTAATAATTTTTTTTTTATTTTTAAAAAAAAAAAAAAAAAAATAAATATAAAAAAAATATTATTTATTTTTTTTTTAAGATATATATATAAAAAATATAAAATTATAGATATAAATAATTTAAATTCTTCTATATATACATTATTAAAATATTTAAAATTAATAAATAAATCTAAGGTTAGAAATAAAAATTTATTTATTAAATAGGAATATATATAATTTTTTTATTTTTATAAAAATTATTTTTTAAGCTTTTTATAATATTAAATATATAAAAAGAATTTTTTATTTTTATGTCTTTTTTTTTTTCTCCTGTTAAATATATAATGCCATTATTTATATAATGTATAGATTTTTTTTTAATATTTTTTTTTAATAAATAGAATATATAATCTACTTTAGATAAGTATCTACTTATTATAAAATCAAATTTTTTATTTATATTTTCTATTCTATTATTTATAGTAATTACATTTTTTAGTTTTAATTTTTTAATAATTTTATTTATAAAAATAATTTTTTTTTTAATAGAATCTATTAAAAAAAATTTAGTGTTTTTAAAAATTATTGATAAAGGGATACCTGGAAACCCCCCCCCAGTACCAGCATCCAAAATTTCACTATTAGGTAAAAATTTAATTATATTAATAATAGATAAAGAATATTCTATATGATTTATATAAAAGGTTTTTATACTATTATAAGATATTAAATTAATTTTTTTATTAAATTTTTTATGTATTTTTTTTAATTGAACAAATTTATTTAATTGAGTATTATTTAATTTTATAAATTTATTATTAATTATCATATATTATTTTAATAAGGTGAACGACTGGATTTGAACCAGCAACTTTCAGAACCACAATCTGATGCTCTACCAAATTGAGCTACGTCCACCATTTATATTATAAATAATATATATAATATTTAAAAAAAAAAGAAAATATGTATATATATAGAACACATAATTGTGGAGAATTAAGGGTATCAAATATTACAAATCAAGTTATATTATCTGGATGGATACATAGTATTAGAAAAATGAAAAAAAAATATTTTATTGATATTAGAGATTATTATGGAATAACTCAATTATTGATAAAAAAAGAAGATGTAAAAGAAATAATAAAAAATGAATATCTTATAAGGATTAAAGGTATTGTTGTTAAAAGAAAATTTGTAAATAAAAATTTAAAAACAGGAGAAATAGAAATTATAGTAGAAAAGATTAATATTATTAATAAATCAAAAAAATTACCTATAAATATATATAATAATTTAAAGGAAAATAAAAATAAATTATTAAAATATAGATATCTTAATATAAGAAATTTAGAAATTAAAAAAAATTTAATTATAAAATCTAAAGTATTAAATATAATAAGGGATTTTTTTAATAAAAATAAGTTTTTAGAAATAGAAACTCCATTGTTAGTTAAATCTACATCTGAAGGAGCTCGTACTTTTATTATACCTTATAGAAACAAAAAAGGATACTTTTATTCTTTACCACAATCTCCACAAACATTTAAACAATTATTAATGATAGGTGGGATAGATAAATATTATCAAATTGTAAAATGTTTTCGTGATGAAGATTATAGACAAGATAGACAACCAGAATTTTTGCAACTAGATATAGAAGAGTCATTTGTAAATATTAAACAAATAATTAATAGAATTGTAAAATTTATAAAATTTTTATTAAATAAATTATATGATATAAGATTTATAAATATAAAAAAAATATCTTATAAAAATAGTATAAAATTGTATAATACAGATAAACCGGATTTAAGAAATAAAATTTTTATAATATTTATAAAAAAAAAATATATAAATAAAAAATACAGATTAAAAAAAATATTAAGTTTTATAATACCTAATTTTTTTAATATTATTAATTTTGATTTTAATAATTTACTTATTTTTTTAAAAAGAAAAATAAAAAAAAAATATATTTATATTTTTGATTTTAAAAACAAAGTTAATTATAATAAAGATAATATTTTTAAAAACAAATATATAATAAGAAAAATTATAAATAAAAAGTTTTTTTCTAAATATGATATATTATTTTTATTACTTTTTTCCTCTAAAAAGAAATATAATAAAATATATAATTCAATAATAAATAAAATCAATAGTTTTTTATTAAAATCAATATATTCAAAACAAATATATATCCCTATTGTAATATATAATTATCCTTTATTTAAATTTAATTATTTAAAAAAGAAATATGAATCTTTCCATCATCCATTTACAGAACCTAAAACAAAAATAAATGAAAGTAAAAAAGATAAAATATTAGCTAATTCATATGACGTTATTATAAATGGGATAGAAATAGGTAGTGGATCTATTAGAATAAATAATAAAAAATTACAAAAAAAAATATTTTTATTATTAGGATTATCAAAAAAAAAAATAAATAATAATTTTGGGTTTTTTTTAAGGGCTTTAGAATATGGTACACCACCTCATGGTGGAATAGGAATTGGTATAGATAGATTAATATCATCATTATTAAATAAAAAAGATATTAAGGATTTTATAGCTTTTCCTAAAAATTTTTATAGTAAAGATTTAATGATAAAATCCCCAACTAAAATAAATAGAAAAAAATTATTAAAATTAGGTATTAGTATAATTAAAAAATAACTAAAAATGATAAAAAATAAAAAATATTATATAAATTTAATAGTATTATTTACTACTAAAATATATAAACTAAGTAATCATTTAAAAACAAATAATAAAGATTATAATACCGTTAGGTCTTTATTAAAAATAGTTTCTAAAAGAAAAAAAATATTAAAATATATAAAAAAAGAGAATTTTAATTTATTCATTAAAATAAAAAATGAATTAAACATAAGAAAATTTTAAATTTATTAGATGTATAAAATAATTAAAAAAAAAATAATATTATATAATAATAAAAAAATAATATTGGAAACAGGACAAATAGCTAATCAATCAGATGGAGCAGTTCTAGTAAAAATGGGTAATACTATTTTATTATCTACAGTAGTATTAGGAAAAACAATTGAAAAAAATATTAATTTTATCCCATTAACTATAGATTATAGAGAAAAATATTTTGCAGGAGGTAAAATTCCTGGAGGTTTTATTAAAAGAGAAGGAAAACCTTCTGAAGAAGAAATTTTAATAATGAGAATAGTAGATAGATTAATTAGACCATTTATACCTAAAAATTTCTATAAAGAAATTCAGATTATGATTTCTTTATTATCATATGATACTAAAGTATTACCAGATGGATTAGTAGGTTTAGCTGCTTCTTCTGCTTTATTAATATCAGGTATACCTTTTAATGGGCCAGTATCTCAAATTAAAATAGCAAGAATTAAAAATAAAATAATTATTAATCCTAATTTAGATGATATAAAGAAATCTGATATTAATTTAATTATAGGAGGATCATATTATGGTATAGTTATGGTAGAAGGTGATACAAAAGAAATAGATAATAAAACTTTTATATATATATTAAAATTAGCTCATAAAATTATAAAAAGACAAATAAAAAATCAAATTAGTTTTTATTTAAATGCAAAAAAATATATAAATATAAATAAACAGAGTTTTAAAATTTTAAATAATAAAAAATTAAAGAAAATTATAAAGAAAAAATTTTATAAAAAAATATATTTTATAGCTATAAATAATAAAAAAAAAAAGGATAGACGGTTAAAATTTAAAAAATTGTATGTAAAAATAATTAATAAATTTAATAATGTTTATTTAAAAAAAAATGAATTTTTAATTAATAAATATTATAATTATTATAAAAAAAAAATAATTAGAAAATTAATATATAAAAAACAAATAAGATTAGATGGTAGATTACCTAATCAAATTAGAAATATATGGGGCTATATAGATTATTTACCCGGGGTACATGGTTCATCATTATTTACAAGAGGAGAAACTCAATGTTTAACAACAGTAACTTTAGGTACCTCTTTGGATGCAAATAAAATAGATAATGTAGTTTTAGAGTATAATGAGAATTTTTATTTACACTATAATTTCCCTCCATTTTCTACAGGTGAAGTTAAAAAAGTTATAGGAATATCTAGAAGAGAAATAGGACATGGAAATTTAGCTAAAAAATCTTTAAAAAATATGATACCTAAAAATAATCCATATACTATTAGAATAGTATCAGACATATTAGAATCGAACGGATCATCTTCAATGGCTACAGTATGTGCTGGGACATTAGCTTTAATGGATGCAGGAATAAAGATTAAAAATCCAGTAGCAGGTATAGCTATAGGTTTAATAAAAAAAAAAAATAAATATATAATATTATCAGATATTTTAGGAGAAGAAGATCATAATGGAGATATGGATTTTAAAATAACTAGAACACAAAATGGGATTACATCATGCCAAATGGATATAAAATCTAAAAAAATTGATTTTTTTAAAACCCAAACATTAAATAAAATATTAAAAACTTCTAAGAAATGTATATATTATATATTAAAAAAAATGTATAAAATTATTCCTAAACATAGAAAAGAAATAAAATCAACAGCACCTAAATTTTCTTTAATGAAAATTCCTAGAAAATATATTGGTATAATTATAGGTACAGGAGGGAAAAATATACAAAATATACAAGATAATACTAAAACTAATATAATAATTACAGAAAAATCACAAAAATGTATAATAGAAATTTTTGGTAAAAATGAAAAAAAAATTAATAAAGCTATAAAAATTATAAAAAATATTATTTTTATACCTAAAATAGGATATATATATAAAGCTAGAATAAAAAAAATAAAAAAAAATGGATTTTTTGTAGAATTATCAAAAGGTATAGAAGCATTATTACATAAAACAGTAATTAATAGAAAAGAAAAGAATAAAAATCTTTATAAAATAGGTAATATAATACAAATAAAATATTTAGGAAATAAAAAGAAAAAATAGTAAAAATATAATTTTATTTTTTTTTGGGGTAAATTATGAAAAAAATTAAAATTTCAAATAAAGAAGAATCTAAATCTTTAAACAAATTTTTACATGATATTAGTAAAATTCCTTTATTAAATAATGAGGAAGAAATAAAATTAGCTAAAATAATAAAAAAAGGATCAAAAGAAAATTCTACTAAAAAAGAAAGAAAAGAAAAACAAAATGCATTAGATATATTAGTAAAATCGAATTTAAGATTTGTAGTGTCAGTAGCTAAAAAATATCAAAATCAGGGATTAAGTGTATCAGATTTAATAAATGAAGGAAATTTAGGTTTAATAAAAGCAGCATTAAGATTTGATGTAAATAGAGGTTATAAATTTATTTCTTATGCAGTATGGTGGATTAGACAAAGTATTTTACAAGCAATAGCTGATTTTTCTAGATGTGTTAGGTCTCCAACTAATAAAATAGCCTTTTTAAATAAAGTTAATAAAGCATCTACATCTTTAGAACAAATATTACAAAGACCTCCTACTATTAAAGAAATAGCTAAATATTTGTCAGTAAAAGAAATAGAAGTTGAAGAAGTTTTAAAACTAACAGGAAAACAAATATCATTAGACGCTCCTTTAATAGTAGGAGAAGGGATAAATTTATATGATGTAATTAGTTCTAAAGATATACCAAATCCTGATTATGAATTAAATAAAGCTTCTTTAACTGAAGATATAAAAAGATGTTTAAGTATATTATCAAAGAGAGAAAACCAAGTAATAATATTGTCTTGTGGCTTATTTGGATATAATCCTATGACTTTTGAAGAAATAGCAAATTTATTTGGTTTGACTAGAGAAAGAGTAAGACAAATACAAATTAGTGCAATAAAAAAATTAAAAAAATCCCAAAGAAGTAATATATTAAAACCTTATTTAGGTTAAGATTAAAATATTAGTAAAATTAAGACAAAAGAGATATAAAATTTATGTTTTATATCTCTTATTCCTTATTCCTTTCCTTACCTATGTGTTATAAAATTTATTATATATATATATACTATTTATATCTATTTTTTTTTTTCTAACAGACTTTTCAAATGGAATATGAATAATTTTGTTTTTTTTTATTCCTATAACGAAATTATTATCATACTTTATTATTTTTTTAATTGCTTCTAAACCTAACCTTATTCCTAGAATTCTATCAATACATGTAGGGGATCCACCTCTTTGAATATGGCCTAATATAGTACGTCTTATTTCATAATTAGTTATACTAGATTTTATAAAATTATATATTTTTTTTGAGGCGCTACCTATTTTAGTATTTTCTGCCACTATTATAATTTTTGAAAATATATTTCCTTTTTTTAATAAACTAACTAATTTTTTTAAATTGTATTCTCTATTAAATATTATATATAGTGCATCTAAGGCTATTCCACTATTTAACGCTAAATACCCTGTTTTTTTTCCCATAACTTCTACAATAAAAATTCTATTATTAGAATTTGCCGTATCTTTTATTTTATCTACAGTTTTAATAATTGTGTTTAAAGCAGTATCATATCCTAATGTAAGATCAGTTCCATATATATCATTGTCAATAGTTCCAGGAATACCTATAATAGGGATATTAAATTCTTTAGTGAATTTATTAACACCGGTAAATGTACCATTACCACCTATAATAATTAAACCATCTAATTTGTTATATAAATAATTTTTATAAGCTTTTTTACGTCCTTTTTTAGTTAAAAATTCTATAGATCTACCACTTCCTATAATAGTTCCACCAAACCCTATAATATCTTTAACTTTATTATTAGATAATAATAAATAATTATTATTAATTAATCCATCATAACCATATTTAAAACCTAAACAATTTATATTCTTCATATTAGCATAATGAACGATAGATTTTATTGCGGCGTTCATACCAGGGGAATCTCCTCCTGAAGTTATTATACCTATTTTTTTGGTTGTCCCCATATATTAAAATGGTAAATTTTTTTTATTTTTTTTTTTATTTTTATGATCATCTTCATCATCATCATCTTCATCGTCATCATCTTCATCGTCATCATCTTCATCGTCATCATCTTCATCGTCATCATCTTCATTTTCATCATTTTCATAATCTTCATCGTCATCGTAGTCATTAATATTATTATAATTTGAATTATCCCATTTACTATCTTGTACTTTTTCTATTTTCCAAGCTTGTATAGAATTAAAATATTTAGTACTACCATCTCTATTAATCCATTCTCTTCCTTTTATATTTATATAAACTTTTACTTTGTCATTAATATTTATATAATTTAATAAATCTATCTTATCTTGTATAAAATCAATTATAATATTTTGTGGATATTGTTCATCAGTAATTAAAATTATACTTTTTTTTTTAAAATTATTTTTAAATTCTTGAACTTCTAAAATATTTTTTATTCTACCTATTAAATACATATTTTTTTTTTTATATTTTTTTTTTATTATATAAAAATAATAATATAATTATTTATTTTATAATAATAATTAAAATATACCTAATTCCAATTTAGCTTCATCACTTATCATTTTTTTATTCCAAGGAGGATTAAAAGTAATCTTAATATTAATTTTTTTTATTTTTTTTATTTTTTTTTTAATTTTTTTTTTAATTTTAAAAAAAATATCATCAATTAAAGGACAAGTAGGAGATGTAAAAGTCATTAAAATATTAATTGTTTTATCTTTTTTTTTATAATTAATATCATATATTAATCCTAAATCTACAATATTAATATTAATTTCAGGATCATATATCGTTTTTAAAATTGATATTATTTTTTTTTCCATTATTATAAATTATAATTTAAAATTATTTTATTTATAAAATATGATAATAAATAAAGAACTTTATAAATATATACAAAAAATTATTTATAATAAAGAACCAAATTATTTAAAAAATATAAGAAAAAAAGGGTATAAAAATATTAATAAAAAAGACATGTCAGACTTAGTACAAGGGAGATTTTTAAGCTTAATATCTAAAATTAAAAGACCAAAAAATATATTAGAAATAGGTACTTTAATAGGATATTCTAGCTTATGTTTATCAGAAGGATTAAAAAAAAAAGGGGTATTAATAACTATAGATAATAATAAAAATTCTATAAAACATGCAAAAAAAAATATAAATAAAACTAAATATAAAAATAATATAAGAATTATATATGGAAATGCATTAGAAATAATCCCTAAATTAAAGATTAAGTTTGATATAGTATTTATAGATGCAGATAAAAAAAATTATTTAAATTATTTTAATTTAATTATTAATAGGATATCAAAAAATGGAATAATTATAATTGATAATGTATTATGGAAAGGATTAATAATAAATAAAAAAAAAGATAAATTTACAAAAATTATAGATAATTTTAATAAGAAATTAAAAAAATATAATATAGAGAATATAATAATTCCTATAAGAGATGGACTTAATTTAATAATTAAAAATTAATTTATTTATCTTTAATAGATACATAGTTTTTTAATATATTTCTAATTTTATCTGAATAATAATATAATTTTTGTTTTCTCATTTCATTTCTAATTTTTAATATTTTTTTTATAAAAACTTTTATTTTTTTTTTATATAGTTTTCTACTTAAATATTTTAAACCTAAAATATCAATTAAAAAGACTTTCATTAATTTTTTAATTTTTTTTAAATCATAAAATGAAATTTTTAATTCATTATTTAAGCATTTATCTATAATTTTATTAATTTTAATTAAGTTATATATTAATAAAGGTATATTAAAATCATCGTTTATAGATTTATAACATAAAATAAAATAATATTTAATATTAATATTATTTGAAGAGGTTTTTTTAGGATGTATTTTTTTTATTTTTTTAAAACAATTCAATAAATTTATATAAGTTTTTATAGTATTTTTTATAGCTTTTAAAGAAAAATTAATAGGTTTTCTATAATGAGTTTGTAAAAGATATAATTTAATAATGAAAGGATTAATTTCATAATTATTTGTAATTTTAAATTTACCTTTAATTATATCATATGGAAATATTAAATTATTTAAAGATTTACTCATTTTTTTATTATTTATAGTTAACATATTGGTATGTATCCAATATTTAGCTAAATTATTTCTATTATTATTTATAACATTTGCTTGAGCAATTTCACATTCATGATGAGGTAATTTTAAATCTACCCCCCCCCCATGTATATCAAAATAATTACCTAAATATTTATTACTAATAGTAGTACATCCTATATGCCATCCTGGAATTCCTGTGCTCCATAAAGTTTTCCATTTTATAATTTTAATGCTTTTTAAATTTTTCCAAAGAACAAAATCTAAATTATTTTTTTTCTCTTTACTAAAATAATTTTTTTGTTTAAATTGATTATAAATATTTATATTATTTAAAATTTTTCCATAATTACCTATATTATTATTATATTTTTCTATATCAAAATAAATAGATCCATTTTTTTTATATGCAAGTTTTAATTTTAAAATCTTTTTTATATTGTTAATTTGTTCTATAATATGACTAGTAGTACGTGGCTCTAAATTAGGAGATAATAAATTAAATATATTTAAAATTTTGTTAAATTTACGATAATAGGTTTTTATTTTATAAAAATAAGAGTAGTATTTATTATCAAATGAATTATTAAAATTATAATTTATATCAGTTATATTTCTTATATATTTAATATTAAATTTTAAATGTTTAAAATATCTATATAAAACATCAAAAAAGATAAATGTTCTACAATTCCCTAAATGTATTCTTTTATATAAAGTAGGTCCACAAACATACATGCCTATTTTATTTTTATTTATTGGGATAAATAGTTCTTTTCTTCGTTTTAAGGTATTATAAATATAGATTTCTTTTTTAGCTTTATATATTATTTCTTTCATAAGAAAATTAATTTTTAAAAATATAATAAAATAATTATAAAAATAATATGGAAGATAAAAAATATATAAAACTTATAACATCTACAGAAATAGCAGAATATTCAAACATTAAAGGATTTATGATATTAAAGCCTTATGGTTACAAAATTTGGGAAAATATAAAAAAAATTATAAATAAAATGTTAATTAAAAATAAATATAAAAACGTTTATTTTCCTTTATTAATACCTAAAAATTTATTTGATTTAGAAAATAAATATATAAAAACCTTTTCTAAAGAATGTGCTATAGTAACTCATACTAAATTAATAGTTAATAAAAAGAATAAATTAATAATAGATAAAAGATCAAAATTAAATGAATTTTTAATTATAAGACCTACTTCAGAAACCATAATTTGGAATACATTTAATAAATGGATAAAATCTTATAGAGATTTCCCTATATTAATAAATCAATGGTGTAATATTATAAGAATTGAAATGAGAAATAAGATGTTAATAAGAAATTCTGAATTTCTTTGGCAAGAAGGACATTCAGCGCATATTAATGAAAAAGACGCTTTATTAGAAATAAATAAAATAAAATATTTATATAAAAAATTGATTAAATATTATTTATCTATACCTTATATTTCTGGATATAAAACTGATAAAGAAAAATTTGCTGGGGCAAAATTTACATATACTTTTGAAACAATAACTAAAAATAAAGGGAAGTTTATACAATTAGCTACTATACATTTTTTATCCCAAATTTTTTCTAAAGCTTTTAATGTAAAATATATAAATAAAGAGAATATACAAGAATATCCTTGGGGAACTTCTTGTGGGGTATCTACTAGATTAATAGGTGCTTTAATTATGATACATAATGATGATCATGGATTAATTTTACCACCTAAAATAGCCCCTATTCAAGTTATAATAATACCTATAATAAGAAAAGATACTAATAAAAATAAAGTTTTTAATTTTATAAATTTTATAAAAAAAAATCTGAAAAAAAAAAAAATAAAAGTTAAATGTGATAATACTTCTAAAACCCCGGGATATAAATTTTATAAATATGAGAATATGGGGGTCCCTATTAGAATTACTATTGGTGAATATGAAATAAATAAAAATATAATAGAAATAACTAGAAGAGATACTTTAAAAAAAAGATATTTATATATAAAAAAAAATTTAAATAAAAAGATTTTAAATATTTTAAATAATATACAAAAAAATATATATATGATAGCGGAAAAAAATATGAAAAAAAAAACTTATATAATAGATAACTATAATGAATTTAAAAATAAAATTTCAACTAATCGTGGATTAATTTTATCACATTGGGATAATAATACTAAAACGGAATTTAAAATACAAGAAGAAACTAAAGCTACTATAAGATGTATACCAAAAAAAAATAAATTTAAAGAAATAGGAAAATGTATATATAGTGGTAAAAAATCTAAACAAAGAGTAGTTTTTGGGAAATCATATTAAGTTTTAGAGATAGATATTTTTATCTATCTCTCTATATTTACTAAATTAAAATTATAGAATATAATTTATTATTTTATTTATAAATTTATTTAATTTTTTCCCTTCTAATAAATTGTTTAAAAGAAAATAAAAATTTAATAAAATTTTAAAAGTCTTTTTTTTTTTCTTTATATCAACAATTTTAATAATTTTTTTTATATTTTTATTATTTATATTAATAACTAAATTATATTTTACATTTTTATTTTTTTTTAAAAAATTAATTTTTTTATATCTATTTATAAATTCTGGTTTAGTAATATAGATTGGGGAAATTTTATTAGATAAATTTTTAATTTTAATATGAAATTTTTTATTTATAATAATTTTTTTTTTAATAAATTCTAAAAATTTTTTTTTTGTATTTTTTTCTATTTTATTAGAATTTATTATAAAAATTTCTGATAAGTCTGAATCTACACTAACAAATAATAAGTTATTATTAATAATTTCTAATTTCTGTATCATATGTAAAAACATAGAATTAGTATTTATTATAATATCTTTATACCCATTTTTAATTGCTAATTTTATATAATGATATTGTAAATTATAGTTATTAGAATACAATATTACGATTCTATTGTTTTTATCTATTTGTTTTTTTTTTATTTTTATTTTTTTTATAAGTTCATTTATAGTTAGGTATTTATTTTTAATATGTTTTAATAAAATTAACTTTTTATAATTAGTTAAAAAATTATAATTACTTAATATACCATATATAATAAATGGCTCAAGATATCTCCATTTATTTATAATTTCTTTTCTATTATATTCTATTTCATATAAAATTTTTTTTATTAGATTTATAATTATATAATCAGAAATTGTTAATAACTTTTTATCATTTTTGATATTAGATTTAGATATATTAAATAGTATATCTGGTGATTCTATTATTCCTTTAAATAGAACTAATACATCAGGTAAAATTTCTTTAATATTATTAGTTATAAGAATTTTTTTGTAATAAAAAAAAATATAATTTTCTTTTATATTTATATATTTATTTATAGTAGGTAAAAATAGTATACATTTTAAATTAAATGGAGAAGATGTGTTTAAATGAATCCAAAAAATAGGATCATACTTATCTTTATATAAATAATGATAAAAATCTATAAATTCATTATTATTTATTTTATTTTTTATCCAAATTGGATAATGATAATTAATACTTTTATTATTAAGATATATAGGACAAGGTAAAAAATTAAAATATTTTTTTAATAAATTATATATAATATTATTTTCTAAATATTTTTTATATTTATTATTAATATGTAGAACTATTTTAGTTCCTCTGTCTATAGTTCCATATTTTAGTTCTTTTAAATAAAATTTTATATTTCCCTTCCAACACCAATATACAGGTAATTCTTTATTAATATAAGATTTACTTAAAATTTCAACTTTATCAGAAACAAAAAAAGAAGTATAAAATCCCAAACCAAAAAACCCTATTATATTATTTTTCCAAGATTTATTTAAAAAAAAATCAGACCCTGATGTTGCAACATTATTAATATATTTTATAATTTCTTTTTTAGTCATACCTATACCATTATCTAATATCGTAATTGTATTTTTATTTTTTTTTAAAAAAATGTTAATATTTAAACTATTTATAGGTATATTTAATTTTTTTATTTTTATAATTTTTATAAGTTTAATAATAGCATCATTTGCATTAGAAATTAATTCTCTTATAAAAATATAATTATTAGAATATAAAAATTTTTTTATAATTAGGAAAAATCTTTTTAAATTAATGTTTATTATACCTTTTTCCATAAATTTATTTAATTTTTTTTAAAATAAATTTTTTTATTTTTTTTATTTCATTAGGTTTAAAAAATTTTATTTTTTTTATTTTTCTTAACCATATAATTTGTCTTTTAGCATAATTTCTAGTGTTTTGTTTAATTTGATTTATACAAAGATCTATATCTTTTTTACCTTTAAAAAAAGGAAAAAATTCTTTATATCCTATAGTATTTAAAGAATTTAATTTTCTATATTTATATAAGTTTTTTACTTCATAAAACAAACCTTTTTCTATCATTTTGTTAACTTTATTATTAATATTGTTATAAATTTTATGTCTATCATCTATAATACCTATTCTTATATATCTATGAAAAGGTTTTTTTCTTTTTTTTAACTTATAAAAATAAGATATTTTTTTTTTAGTAAAATGAAAAATTTCTAAGGCTCTAATTATTTTTCTTTTATCTTTTTTATTTTTTAATATATTATTAAAAAAAAAATTATCTTTTTTTTTTATTTTTTTTAATAAATAATTTAAACTTTTTTTATATAGTTTTTCTCGATATAAAAATAATAATTTTTTATTAATATTAGGTATATAATTTATTCCTTCTATTACAGATTTCTCATATAAAAAAGATCCTCCTACCATAAAAATTATATTATAAATTTTAAATAATTTGTTTAAAGTATTTATAACATCGTTTTGAAATTTATAAACATTATAATTATCAAAAATACTAATATGTCCAATAAAATGATGTTTAACTTTTTTTAAATCATCGTAGTTAGGTATAGAAGTTCCTATTTTAAGCTCTTTATAAAATTGCCTAGAATCGCATGAAATTATTTCTGTTTTAAAAAACTTAGCCAAATTAATAGAAATATTTGTTTTTCCTATTCCAGTAGGTCCTAATATAGATATTAAAAATTTCATTAAAAATATATATATATTATTTATAAATTTTATTTATTAAATAATAATCTAACAAAACTAAAGCAGCCATTGACTCTACTATAGGAACAGCTCTTGGTAATACACATGGATCATGTCTACCTTTTATTGTCATTTTAACTTGTTTATTCTTATCATTAATAGTATATTGATTCATTTTTATAGTAGATACTGGTTTAAAAGCTATTTTAAAATATATATCCATTCCATTTGATATACCTCCTTGTATTCCTCCTGAATAATTTGTTTTTGTTTTATAATCTTTTATAAATTCATCATTGTGTTCAGATCCAGACATTTTTGTTCCTATAAATCCACTACCATATTCAAATCCTTTTACTGCATTAATAGTTAACATTGCTTTTCCTAATTCTGCATGAAGTTTATTAAAAATAGGTTCTCCCAATCCTACAGGTACATTTTTAATTACACATACAATAGTTCCCCCTATAGTATCTCCTTTATCTTTTTTTTTATTAATTAAATCAATCATTTTTTTTGATATTTTTATATCTGGACATCTAATTATATTAGTTTCTATAAGAGTTTTATCAATTTCATAATATTTTTTATTAAGACTAATATTTCCTACAGAACTAACATAAGCATATATATCTAATTTTATTTTTTTTAAAATTTGTTTTGCTATACTACCTGCAAATACTCTGCATACAGTTTCTCTTGCAGAAGATCTACCACCTCCTCTATAATCTCTTATATTATATTTTTTATAATAAGTATAATCAGCATGTGAAGGTCTAAAGATATTTTTTATATTATTATAGTCTTTAGATTTAGTATCTTTATTATAAATTATGAAACCTATAGGAGTTCCAGTAGTAATATTATTATATATACCAGATAATATTTCAAATTTATCTTTTTCTTTTCTAGGAGTTACTATTTCTGATTGACCTGTTCTTCTTCTATTTAATTCATATTCAATCTTTTTATAATTAATTTTTATATTAGATGGACATCCATCTATTATTCCTCCTAATGCCTTACCATGACTTTCTCCAAAAGTAGTTAATTTAAAAATTTTACCAAAAGAATTTCCTGGCATAATTTTAAGTTTTTAAATTTAATATATTAAAATATATTATAATATTTATATTTTAAAAAAAAAATATGAGTAATAATAATTATACGGCTAAAAACATCCAATATTTAGAAAGTATTGAACATATTAGAAAAAGACCTTCAATGTATATAGGAGATATAAATATAAATGGATTACATCATTTATTATATGAATTATTAGATAATTCGTTAGATGAATATTTAGAAGGGTATTGTAATAAAATTTTTATATATATAAATAAAAATGATACTATAACTATAGAAGATAATGGTAGAGGTATACCAATAGATTATCATAAAAAAATAAAAAAAACTGCATTAGAATTAGTTTTAACAAAAATAGGAGCTGGAGGTAAATTTGATAAATCTTCATATAAAATTTCTAGTGGACTGCATGGAGTAGGATTATCATGTGTAAATGCATTGTCAAAACTTTTAAAAGTGACTATATATAGAAATAATTATATATATAAACAAATATATTCTAAAGGAAAAGCTTTAACAAAATTAAAAATTTTAGGAAAAACTAAAAAAACTGGGACTAGAATAACATATACTATAGATGATAATATATTTAATTATAAAATATATAATTATAATATTATATATAATAAATTAAAAGAAATATCATTTTTAAACAAAGGGTTAAAAATTTATTTATATGATAAAAGGATAGAAACTAAAAAAAAAATTTATTCAAAAAATGGATTAAAAGATTATATAAATTATATAGATAAAGAAGATAAAAATAATTTAGTAATAAAAAAAGATATTATAATTAAAAAAAATTATAAAAATATTAAAATAGAATTAATAATAAGATATAGATATAATATTAAAGAAATAATAATATCATATGTAAACAATGTTAAAACTATTGATGGAGGTACACATATTACAGGGTTTAAAAGAGGTTTGACTAAATCATTTAAAACGCATTTATATTTAAATAATAAATATAAAAATTTAAATATTAATAAAGATAAAATAAAAGGAAAGGATATAAGAGAAGGGTTAATTTGTATAATTACTATAAAATTAAGCAATCCAGAATTTGAAGGACAGACTAAGACTAAATTAGTAAATAAAAATTTAACTGGATTAATCGAGAAAGTAATAAGTACTGAGATAAATAATTATTTAGAAGAAAATCCAAATAATAGAAAAAAATTATTAGATAAAATTATATTGTCTTACAAGTCTAGATATGCTGCTATAAGGGCTAAAGAATTTGTTTTTAATAAAAATATAAAAACATATAATAAAATAGGTGGTATTCCAGGAAAATTATCTGATTGTAGTTATGATATGCCTAACAAATGTGAAATTTTCTTAGTTGAGGGAGATTCAGCTGGAGGTACTGCTAAACAAGGTAGAGATAGAAAATATCAAGCTATATTGCCATTAAAAGGTAAAATTTTAAATGTAGAAAAATCAATAGCTAGTAAAATATTAAATAATGATGAGATAAAAAATATATTTTTAGCTTTAGGAGTTTATTTAGAAAAAATTAAAGAAAAAATAAAATTAAATATAAAAAAATTAAAATATAAAAAGATAATAATTATGACAGATGCTGATGTAGATGGTAAACATATTTCTTCTTTAATTTTAACTTTTTTTTATAGATATATGAAGAAATTAATAGAAAAAGGATATATTTACGTTGCTAAACCTCCATTATATATGATAAAATTTAAAAAGAAAAAAAACTATATATGGGAAGAATTAGAAAAAAATAAATATATAAAAAAATATAAAAATAAGAAAATTAAAATTCAAAGATATAAAGGGTTAGGGGAAATGAATGCTAGTCAATTATGGACAACTACAATGAATCCTAAAACAAGAAAATTAAAAAAAATTTATATAAAAAATAACGAAAAAAGTAAAAAAATATTTAATATTTTAATGGGAGAAAACGTAAAGCCTAGAAAAGAGTTTATTATAAAAAATGCAAAATTTGCAAAAATAGATATTTAAAATTTAAAATTTAATATTTATAAATTTTAATATTGTTTTAATTGTTTTTGTAGGTTTAGCTCCTTTTTTTAACCAATTTATAATATTTTCTTTATTATATATTTTTATTTTATTTTTTTTTTCATTTATATTTGGATTATATAATCCTATTTTTTGTATAATTTTCCCATTTCTAGGACTTCTTGAATCTGCTACTACTATATGATATATAGGGTAATGTTTTTTACCATGTCTTTGCAATCTTATTTTAACCATTTTATTTATTTTTATTTATATATAATATATATTAATACATATATTAATTATATAGAAATTTAGACTCGTGGTGTAATGGTAAGCACATCAGATTTTGATTCTGACAGTTAAGGTTCGAATCCTTACGAGTCTATTTTAAAATAAAAAAATATTTTTTTTAAATTTTAAACCGTTATAAATATTTAAAATATTCATTTTTTTTCTATTATTTAATTGGCAAATCAATAATTCTATAAAATCACTTTTAATTTTAATAAAAATTTTTTTTTTATAATAGATTAAATCCCCTATATATGATTTATAATAATAAAAATCAAGATATTGATAATATTTTTCATTAATATCTATATTAATTTTATAGATGTTAAATATATATATATTTTTATAAATATTTAAAAAACACCAAGCAGGTTTATTATATGGTAATCCCAAAATTAATTTGTTAATATTTTCTTTTTTATCATTTAAATCAATTTTAGAAAAGTAGTTATTAATTTTAGGAGCTTTTTTTAAATAACAAAAATTATTTTTTAGTTGTTTTTTTTTATTTTTTATTACATATAAGATAGTTTTTAAAACAAATTCTTTGGCATGTATTGATAAAAGTTTATATAAAGATATAAAGTCAATATTTTTTTTTATTTTTATTTTTTTTTGTAATATAATAGGACCTCCATCTATATTATCATTTATAAAAAAACTAGTTAATCCAGTTAATTTTTCATTATTTATAATAGCCCAATTAATAGGACAAGGGCCTTTATAATTAGGTAATAATGAAGGATGTATATTTATAGTTCCTAATTTAGGAATTGTCCATATTTTTTTAGAAATTATTTTAAAAGATATAGTTAATATTAAATCAGGTTTACTATTTTTTATTTTTATTATATATTTTTTTTCTTCTATTTTATCACTATCTATAAATTTAATATTGTATTGTTTAGAGATTTTTTTTATAAAATTAGGCTTATTATTAATAATATCCTTTTTTGAAGTTATTATATAACTTATTTTTATATTTTTTTTTTTTAATAATAATTTTAATGTAGGGATACCGAAATATCCATTACTCATAAAAATAATATTTAACATAATATTAAAAAAAATAAATGACCTGGCTGGGATTCGAACCCAGGACCCTTACATTAAAAGTGTAATGCTCTACCAGCTGAGCTACCAAGTCATATATATATATTAATATACAAAAAAGAAATAAAAATATATAATAGGAATATAAAAATAATATATTTATTTTAAAAAAAATAAAATAAATAATTTTTATTTTGTGAAAATAATATTTATAGGATATATGGGATGTGGAAAATCATATATTGGTCACATATTATCCTTAATAACTAATAATAATTTTTTTGATTTAGATTTAATAATAAATAAGATTTATAAAGTAAATACAAATAAAATTTTTAAAATATATGGAGAATATAAATTTAGATTTATAGAAAACAAAATTTTAAAATTATTTTTTAAGGTAACAAATAAAAAATCTTATTTTTTATCTGTTGGTGGTGGAACTCCTTGTTATTTTAATAATATTAATTTTATGAATAATTATGTAAATACTATTTATTTTAAATTAAGTTTAAATTTTTTATATAAAAGATTATTAAAAGACAATAAAAAAAGACCTATTTTAAATATAGGTAAAGGTAATAAAATTAGAATATATAAATCTTTAAAGAAACATTATAATAAAAGAATAAAATTTTATAAACGATCTAAATATTTTATAAATATAAATAAAATTAGTTTTTTTAAAATTGCATATTATATAAAAAAAAAATTTAATTTATAATTAAATGGATAAAATTTTTAAATCCTTTTTTATTTCTAAAAAATATATAAATAAAAAATTTTTAATAGCTGTAAGTGGAGGAGTTGATAGTATGGTAATATTATATATTTTTAATAAAATATTAAATAAAAATATAAGTGTATGCACTTGTAATTTTAATTTAAATAATACTTATAAAAATAATTTATTAGTTTTTAATTTTTGTTATAAAAATAAAATAAATTTTTTTTTTAAAAAATTTAATACTTTAAAATATATAAAAAAAACTAAAAAATCAATACAAATGGGAGCTAGAGAATTAAGATATGCTTGGTTTAATAAAATTATAAAAAAATATAATTATAATTATTTAATAACAGCTCACCATTTTGATGATAATATAGAAACTTTTTTTATAAATTTATTGAGAGGTAGTAGTATATATGGATTAAAAGGGATAAAAAGTGTTAATAAAAATATAATTAGACCTTATTTAATATTTAAAATTAACAAAGATGAAATATTTAAATATGCTTTTAAAAAAAAAATATATTGGATAAATGATAAGAGTAATTTCACTAATATATATTTAAGAAACCAAATTAGAAATAATATAATACCTATATTAAAAAAAGAATTTAATAATTTTTATACATATATTAAAAATTCATTAATTAAATTACATTTTGAATATGAAATAATAAATAGGTATATTAATAAAATAAAAAAAAAATTTTTTGGTTTTAAACAAATATTAAATATAAAATACAAATGTATATATATAAATTCATTTATTAATATAAAAAATTATGAATATATATTATATAGATTATTAATAAAATATAAATTTTATAATATTAATATTTTAAAAAGAATTTTTTTATTAAATGTAGGTAAAAAAATATATTCTAATGATAATAAATATAAAATTATAAAATTAAGAAATAAAATAATATTAACAAAAAATAGTATTATAAAAATTTATAAAAAAATAAGTTTCCCTAAAAAAATATATGTAAATAATAATTCAAAAATATATTTTTTTTTAAAAAAAAATAAAAAAAAATATTATAAAAAAAAATATATATATATTAATTATGATATAATAAATAGGCCTATATATATAAAAAATTGGGAAAAAGGAGATTCTTTTTATAATAACGAACAGAAAATAAAAATTAATAATATATTTAAAAAATTTAAAATTACATCTTTTTATAAAGACAAAATATTATTTTTAGTAGATAAAAAAAATAATATATTATGTAGTTTAAATAAAGTTTTTATCTATAATAATTTATATTTAATTAATAAAAAAACTAAAAAAATTTTATTTTTTAATTTTTTAAAATAATTAGTATATGGAAAAGAAAATTCCTTATGATCATAAAAAAATAGGGAAAAGAATAAAATTGTTTTTTTTTTATAAAAACTTAAATACAGGATTACCTATTTGGTTACCATATGGCATATATATATATAATAAAATTAAAAATTTTATTAAAAAGATAAATATAATAAATAAATATAATGAAGTCGTTACTCCTAATATAGGAAATTATAGTTTATATAAATTATCAGGACATTTAGATAAGTATTTAAAAAATATATTTAAAATAGAATATAAAAAAAAAATATTTCTTAATCCAATGAATTGTCCTTATCATTGTTTAATTTATAAATTTTATAATAATATATCTTATAAAGAATTACCTATAAAATTTTATGAATTTGGGACAGTTTTTAGAAATGAAAAAAGTGGAGAATTAAATGGTTTATTTAGAACTAAAGTATTTACACAAGATGATGGCCATATATTTTGTAAAGATATTAAAGAAATAGTTAAAGAAATAGATAATATAATAAATATAATATTATTAATATATAAAAAGTTTAACTTAAAAAATTATTATATTAGATTATCTTTAAGAGATAAAAATTATATTAAAAATGAATATATTGGAGAAAAAAAAAATTGGATAAAATCTGAAAAAGTTTTAATTAATATAATAAAAAAAAGAAAAATTAATTATAATATTAGTTATGGAGATGCTGCATTTTATGGACCAAAAATAGATTTTATAATAAAAGATTCTTTTAATAGAAGTTGGCAATTAAGCACAATACAAATTGATTATAATACTCCAAAAAGGTTTGATTTAAAATATGTAGATTCAAAGAATAGGTTATTATGCCCAGTTATGATTCATAGAGCTTTTTTGGGGTCTATTGAAAGATTCATAGGAATACTAATAGAACATTACAAAGGATTTTTACCTGTATGGTTGTTAAAAATACAAATAGTTATTATTCCTATATATATAAATCATTATAAATATTGTAAATTAATTTTTAATTATTTAATTAAAAAAAAAGTAAGATGTATAATTGATAATTCTTCTAATAATTTAAATAAAAAAATTAAAAAATTTGAAAAAATTAATATACCTATAATGTTAATAATAGGAGAAAAGGAAAAGGTTGAAAATAGAATTTTTTTAAGAATAAAAAATAAAAAAAATAAAAATTTAAAAATAAAAGATGCTTTTAAATATATTTTAGAATATATTAATAATAATTAGGTTAAAAAAATAAAATAATATAAAAAAAAAATTTTTTTTAGATAAAATTATATCTAGATTTAAAATAAATAATAATATAAAATATAAATTAGTGAAATTAGTAGGTAGTAGTATTTTGGAAAACAAAGTATATAAAATAAAAGATTTGTTAGAATTAATTAAAAAATATAATATAAAATTAGATTTAGTAGTTATAAATGATAAAAATTTTCCACCTATAGTTAAACTTTTAAATTTTAATAAATATATATATGAAATAAAAAAAAAATATAAAAAAAATATAAAAAAGAACTATATTAAAATTATAAGATTAAGCCCCCAAATAAGTGAACATGATACATATTATAAAATAAAACAAGCTAAAAAATTTTTGTTAAAAAAATATAAAGTAAAATTTTATGTATTTTTTAAAGGAAGATCGATAATATATAAAGGTCAAGGAAAAGAGGTTTTAATGAATTGTTCAAATTTATTAAAAAAATATGGTATAATAGAAAAATATCCTTATATGGATAATAAAAAGATGTATATGATAATTTCACCAAAAAAAAAATATAATGAAAAAAAAATATAAAATTAAAACAAGTTATAAAAAAAGATTTAAATTAATTGGTAATAATAAAGTTAAAAGGAAGCATGCTTTTAAAAATCATAATTTAATAAAAAAATCAAAAAATAGAAAAAAAAGATTATCGAAATTAATAAAATTTAATTTAATAAAAATAAAATAATAATATGCCTAGATCTAAAAACATAGTCGCTTCAAAAAGAAGAAGAAAAAAAATATTAAAACATGTAAAAGGATGTTATGGGGCAAAAAGAAGAAGCTATACTATAGCTAAAAATACTTTAGAGAAATCTTTATTAAATTCTTATATAGGTAGAAAAAAAAAGAAAAGAGATTATAGAAGATTATGGATTTTAAGAATAAATGCTTATGTAAGAAAATTCAGTAAAATATCTTATTCTAAATTTATTTATTTATTAAAAAAAAAAAATAATAAATTAAATAGAAAAGTAATATCATATTTTAGTACAGAATGTAAAAATGGATATTTTTTAAAGAAAATATTAAAAAGTTAAATTTTATAAGATTTTAATGTTTTAGGAATTATACTATTTTTAAATATAGTTTTTGCTTCATATTCGAATAGTTTAATATAAGGAAACCTATTAGAGAAATGACCTAATATTAATTTTTTTACTTTTGATAGTTTAGCTATATTAGCCGCATCTATAGCAGTAGAATGACCTCTATTGTATGCTAATTTTTTAAATTTTTGTAAATATGTAGATTCATGATATAAAAGATCAACATTTTTTAAAAATTTAATTATTTTAGGATTATATTTAGTATCAGAGCAAAAAGCATATGATAAAGGTTTTTTTGATTTAAATGTTAAAATTTTATTAGGAATAATAGTACCATCTTTTTTTACAAAATCTTTTCCTTTTTTTATATTAATATAGTCATTAATATTTATTTCTTTTATTTTTTTTACATTATCAATATTTAAATTTTTTAATTTTTTTTTTTCTTTAAACAAAAATCCATTAGTATAAATTTTATGTGCTAATGGAATAGTATATACTTTTACATTTTTATTTTCAAAAATTTTTTTATTTTTTTTAGAAGACAATATTACAAATTTTAAAGGATAAGAAATTTTAGTAAACGACCATTTTAAATGTACTTTAATAATTTCTTTTAATCCTTTAGGAGAATAAATAGTTAAAAGATTTTTACGTCTTAATAATTGATAAGTAGATAATATACCAATTAACCCATAATAATGATCGCCATGTAAATGTGATATAAAAATATTATTAATTTTATTTATTTTTATTTTAGTTTTTATTAATTGACTTTGTGTACCTTCTCCACAATCAATTAAAAAATAATTTTCTCTCATATATAAAAGTTGAGATGTTGGATGATGATTATAAATAGGTAAAGATGAATTATATCCTAATATTATTAAATAAGAATTTATCATGTTTTTATGAACTAATTATTATTATAATATAATAATATAAATTATATATTTTATGTATAAAGAAACACCATTAATAAAACAATATTATAATTTAAAATATAAATATCCAGATTGTATATTATTTTTTCAAGTAGGAGATTTTTATGAAATATTTGGATATGATGCCATATTATGTTCTAAATTATTAGATTTAACCTTAACTAAAAGAAATAAAAAAAGCATTTTTTTAGTAGGATTTCCTTGTAATTCTTTAATTGTATATATAAATAAATTAATAAAATATGGTCATAAAATAGCTATATGTGATCAAGAAGAATATGGTAAAAAAGGTGATAATGATTTAATAAATAGAACAGTTTCTAATATAATATCACCAGGGATATCCTTGTATGATAATATTAATAAAACTAAAAATATTACAAAATTTGTTGCTTTGTTATATTTTAAAAAAGATAATAAATATATAGGTATTTCATTTTTAGATTTTTCTACTGGAGAGTTCTTAACAACTGAAGGAGAAATAAATTATATAAAATATCTTATTTTAAGTTATAATCCTAAAGAATTTTTTATACAAAAAAGTAAATTATTTATTTTTAAAAATAAAATATTTAATGGAAGTAATTTTATAATAACCTTGTTAAATGATAATTTATTTAATTTTGGTTTTGCTTATAAAAAAATTTTAGAACATTTTTCAAATATAAAATATAACTATTATCTTTTATCTAATATGAAATATAGTCTTATAAGTTCAGGCTTATTAATTTATTATATAAAAGAAAATTATAATTTAAATTTAAATCATGTAAAAAAAATAAAAATAATAGAAAAAAATTGTTTTTTATTATTAGATGAAACAACTATCAAAAATCTAGAAATAGTCTCATCTCTTAATAAATATGGGAAATCTTTATTTGATATATTAGATAAAACATCTACTTCTATGGGATATAGATTATTAAACAATTGGATTATTTTCCCTTTAAAAAATGTAAAATTAATAAAACTTAGACAAAGAATCATTAAATTTTTTTTTAAACAAAATAAAAATAATAATAATTTACAATCTTCTATATTATATAATTTAAAAAATATTTATGATATAGAAAAATTAGTATCTATAATATCGAATAGAAAAATTTTCCCTAATCAATTATATAAATTATTAATATCTATAAAAAGAATAAATAATGTTTTTAACATTATAAATATTAAAAAATATAATTATATTTTTAATTTTGAAAAAAAAAGTTTAATAAAATTAAAAAAAATATATAATAAAATAAATAAAATAATAATAAAAAATCCTATAAATCAATTTAATAAAGGATATTATATAAAAAAAAAAGTATCTAAAAAATTAGATAATTATAAAAAAAAATTAAAAAAAAAAAAGAAAAAGATTTATAAATATTTTTTAGAGTATTTAAAAAAAAAATTAAATATTACATATCTTAATGTAAATAAAAATGATTTAATAGGATATTATATAGAAATAAAAAAAAAAGATATAAAAAAAATACCAAAAGATTGGATTATAAAACAAAAATTGTCTATATATATAAGGTATACTACTAATATATTAAATAAGTATGAATATTATGTATACTTTTTAAAAAAAAAAATATTTTTTTTAGAAAAAAAAATTTATAATAAACTTCTAAATTATTTAGACAATAACATAATTTATTTAAAAAATATTTCTAGTTTTATAGCTAAAATTGATGTTATCTTTTCATTATATTTATCAGCAAAAATTAATAATTATGTAAAACCAAAAATATTTAATAATAAAAAAAAAAATATTAAAATAATTAAAGGGAGACATCCAGTTATAGAAATAACTATAAAAAAAAAATATATTTCTAATGATATATATTTAGACAATAAAAAAAATCAAATAATAATTATAACTGGACCTAATATGGTTGGTAAATCTGCCTTATTGAGACAAATAGCGTTAATTGTTGTTATGGCACAAATTGGAAGTTATGTTCCTGCAGAAAAAGCTGAAATTAATATTATAGACAGCATATTTAGTAGAATAGGAGCTTCAGATAATATATCTGTTGGAAAATCAACTTTTATGATAGAAATGAGTGAAACTTCTAATATTTTAAAAAATTTCTCTTCTAAAAGTTTAATAATTATGGATGAAATTGGACGAGGTACTAGTACATATGATGGAATTGCTTTATCTTATTCTATAATAAAATATATAAATAATAGTATATTTAAACCGAAATTATTGTTTGCTACACATTTTCATGAATTAAAAAATTTATTATATTATAGATATGGAATAAAATATTATTATCTATCTATAATAAGGGAAAATAATAATATAAGATTTGTTAGAAAATTAAAACCTGGTATTAGTAATAATAGTTATGGAATATATATAGCTCAAAAAGCAGGTATTCCTAATACCATTATAAAAGATTCTAAAGAAATATTTAATAGTTTTAATAAAAAAAATTATTTATTTATTTTTTTTTATAAAATTTTTTTATATTTTAAAAGAATAAAGGAAAATATTATCGATATATGTATGCGATAGTAGTTTAAAAGGAAGAACATAACCTTGCCAAGGTTAAGGTTACGGGTTCAATTCCCGTCTATCGCTTATTATTTTATAATAAATTAAATATTTATTGTTATGTTTGTTTATTATAAAATAACAATATAAAAGTCTAGATGGTGAAATAGGTAAACACGCAGGACTTAAAATCCTGTAATTCAATTCAATGAATTTTGCGGGTTCGATTCCCGCTCTAGACATAATTTTTAAGAAATAATAGAATATGTTTTTGTTTTTTGATACAGAAACTACTGGATTACCTAAAAATAATTGTTTTAAAAAAAAATATATATATAGTTGGCCTAGATTAATACAAATATCCTGGCAATATTACAATGAATCTGGGAAATTAATTAATTTTAATAATTTTTATGTTAAACCTAAAAAAAAATATAAAATATCATTAAATTCTATAAAAATACATGGAATAAATAACAAATTTTTAAAAAAATATGGGAATAATTTAAAGATAATATTAAAAAAATTTTTTTTAGTATTAAAAGATTCTAAATTAGTTATAGGACATAATATTAGTTATGATATAAATATATTAATAGCAGAATATTTTAGATGTAAAAATTATACCTGTATAAAAGAACTATTAAATAAAAAAATAATAGATACTCAAAAAATTTTTAATTTTAATTATAATAAATGGATATCTTTAAACAAGTTATATAATATATTATATAATATAAAATATAAATATATTTTACATAATTCTTTTATAGATATATGTATAACTATATTATGTTTTTTAAAATTAATATATTATAAAGTACTAAAATTAAATTTTAAATTAAATATATTGAATTTTTATAAAAATATACCTTTATTAGGTAATAATAAAAAAAAAAAAATTAAAAAAAAACAAAAAAAAATTTTTTTTAATATACATAATATGACACATTATACCATTTTAAATTCAACTATAAAAATAAAAGATTTAATTAACAAGGCGATAAAATATAAAATGAAAGCAGTAGGTATATGTGATAATAATATGATGGGGGCTTTTAATTTTTTAAGAACTATAAAAGAAATAAATAAAAGTAATACCCAAAAATATAATATTAAGGGAATAATAGCATATAATATATATATTAAAGATAAATATAATAATTTTTTTAATTATGTATTAATAGCTAAAAATACAATAGGATATTATAATTTAATAAAAATATCTACATATAGTAATTTAAAGTATTGTTTCAAAGTAGATAAAAATAAAAACAATAATATTTATTATATAGATAAAGAAACAATAAAAAAACATAAAAAAGGATTAATTTTTTTAACTGGAAATTTAAATTCAGGAATATCATATAATATAATAAAAAACAATATAAAAAAGGCAGAAAAAATATTATTATATTGGAAAAAAGTTTTTAAAAATAATATTTATATAGAAATATTTATAAATAATTTAGATCATGAGAAAAGAGTAAATAAAATTTTATTATATTTGGCTAAAAAACATAATATATTATATATAAATCAATGTGAAGTATATTATTTAAATAAAAAAGATCATATATATCATGATATATTATTTTGTATAAAAAATAAAATTAATTTATTAGAAGAAATAGATAAAAATAAAATTAAATATATAAAAAGATTGCCTAATAATAATTTTTATTTTAAAAATTATTTAAATATCAAAGAGGCCTATAAAAATTATAGAAAAGGATTTTATAATTTGAATATTTTATTTAATAAAATAAAAGATATAAAATTTATTAAAAAAGACTTTTTACCTAATAAATTTAATATCCCTAAATCTTTTTTAAAAAAAAATAAAAATAAAAAAAATATAAATTATTTATATTTAAAATATATCACTTATAAAGGAGCTAAAAAAAAATATGGGGTATTAAATAAAGAAATAGTTAAAAGAATAAAAAAAGAATTCAAATTAATAAAGCTAAGAAATTTTACTAATTATTTTTTAATTGTAAAGAATATAATAGAAATAGCTAAAAAAAATAAAATAGATGTAGGACCAGGGAGGGGGTCAGTAGCAGGATCTATAATTTCTTATAGTTTAGATATTACTAGAATAGATCCTATTAAATATAATTTATTATTTGAAAGATTTTTAAATATCTATAGGAAAAAGATGCCAGATATCGATTTAGATTTAAATCATAAAAAAAGAAAAAAATTAATTAATTATTTGATTAAAGAATATGGTCCAGATAAAGTAAGTTATATCATAACTTATGGTAAAATAGGAGCTAAAACAGCGATAAGAGATTGTGGAAGAATATTAAATTTCCCTTTAAAAAACGTAAATTATTTATCTAAATTAGTTATTAAAAATTTTAGTTTAAAAGACCTTTTAAAAGATAAATTACAGAATAAATTAATAAAAAAACCGATTTATTATAATATAATTACTAATATAAAAAGGATATTAAATTTTAAAATTAGTTTAGATAGTTTTATATTAGCATTAGCAAAGAATTTAGAAGGATTAATAAGGAATATAGGAGTACATGCTTGTGGTATTATAATGTCTAATGATAAATTAAAAAATTATGTTCCTTTAATAACTTTTACTAATAATACAACTTATAAAAATGTATTATTAACACAATTTGATTCTATAGCTATAGAAAAATTAGGTTTATTAAAAATAGATTTATTAGGACTTAGAACATTAGCTGTTATTAGAGAATCTATGGAAAAAATTAAAGAAAGTAAAAAAAAATTAAACTTTACTTTAAAAGATCCAGCAACATATAATTTATTTAAAAGAGCTCAAACTACAGGTATATTCCAATATGAATCTAAGGGAATTAAGATATTAGCTAAAAGATTTAGGCCTAAAGAATTTAAAGAATTAGTAGCTATAAATGCATTATATAGACCAGGTCCTATTCAATATTTATATATTTATATAAAAAGAAAAGATGGTAAAGAAAAAGTAACATATGATTTACCTATAATGAAGAAATGTTTAAAAGAGACATATGGTATAACTATATTTCAAGAACAAGTAATATTATTGGCTAAAATTATTTCAGGTATTAATCAATATGAAGCAGATCTTTTAAGAGAAGCAATTGCTAAAAAAAATAGACTTGCTTTAATTACTCTAAAAGCTAAATTTTTTAAAAATTCATTAAAAAAAGGATATGATTTAAAAATATTAAAAAAAATTTGGAAAGATTGGGAATCTTTTGCTTCATATGCTTTTAATAAATCTCATGCTACTTGTTATGCATATATTACTTATAAAACGGCTTATTTAAAGAAACATTATGATAAAGAGTTCTGGTCTAGTATTTTAAATAATTATTTACAAAATAGTGATAAACATATAAATTTATTAAACGAAGCAAAAAGAATGGGGATTAAATTTTTATCTCCTGATATAAATATTAGTAAAAAAGATTTTTTTATAGAAAAAAATAAATTTATAAGATATAGTATATGTGGTATAAAAGGAATTGGTGAAAAATCTGCTAAAGCTATATTAGATTGTAGATATAAAAAAAAATTTACTTCAATTTTAGATTTTCTTTATAGAGTTAATTTAAGAATTATTAATAAAAGGTTAATAAAAATTTTACTTTTAACTGGTAGTTTAAATATATTTGGGATATCTTTATATAAATATTTCTTAAAAATAAAAAATAAAAATTTAACAAAAATAGAATATTTAATAAAAGAAATATCAAAATATAAAAGGACTAAAAACTCTAATTATTTAGAAATTAAAAATAAATATAAATATTTTTTTAATATAGATAAAAATACAAAAAAAATAGAAAATAACGATTATAATAAAATTATATATAATAAAGAAAAGATAAAATATTTAGGTATTAATTTAGTTAGAAATCTATATAATATAGAGCATAAACTATTTAATATATATAGTATTAATAGATATAAATTTGGGGTATTTTTTACTAAAAACAAGGTAATTTTATTGTCAGGATTAATAATAAATTATTATAAGTATAGCAAAAAAATTTTTATTAAGTTAATGGATTATAATTCTTATTATAGAAATATAATAAAAACCTTTTATATGGATGATATAAAAAAATATAAAAATTTATTAAAAAAAAATATAAAGAATATATTTGTTTTTAAAGTTTTAAATAATAAAATTTTAAATATAAAAGTATTAAAAAAATTAATAAAAAATATAAAAAAAATAAAGATAATTATATATAAAAATTATTATTATAATTTATATAATATTATAATTGATAAAATTAAGAAAAAATTTATAAAGGAAAATAAAAATAATAATATAGGTAAAAACAAAAATATAACTTTTTTAGTATATACAAATACATATAATAAAAAATTAATATATAAAGATAAATTATTTAACATAAAATTAAATAGAAGAAATTTATTTGAAGTAAAAAAAAAATACCCGAATATATTTTTTAAATTATAAAATTTTTATGAAATATACAAGATAATTTTTGATGTTGTTTTTTATATTTTATTTTATTTTTATTTTTAGACTTAACTCTAAAAAATATACCAAAAGGTATTGGTAAATTTTTATTTATGTAAAAAAAATTAGATAAAATATAAGATTTATATATATCAGTTTCATTATGTATCCAAATATTTTTATTATTTTTATAGTTAATAATTTTAGGAATATTTTTAATTAAAATTATTCCTTTTTTTTTTGAATAAACTAAAGGATATTTATTTTTTAAATAAAGGATATTATTAATTTTATCTTTAATATTATTAAAAATAGGACAATTTTGAATAATCTCTATACAAGAAGTCCCTTTATGATTATTTGCTTTTTTTAAAATTTTTCTAATATGTATAGGATTACTATCTAAAGTTCTAGCAATAAAAGTAGCCCCAGCGCTTAACATTAAAGAAATAATATTAAATGAGTTATTATTGTTAGAATTATAATATGTTTTAGAATATTGTCCTTTAGTTAGAGCATAAACACCGTTATTAACAATTAATATTTTAATATTAATATTTCTTCTAATAGTATGTAATAAATGATTAAGACCTATAGAAAAACTATCTCCATCTCCAGTAATAACCCATACGTTTAATTTAGGGTTAGATAAAATTATTCCAGTAGCTATAGAAAATGCTCTTCCATGTATACTATGAATACTATTTAACTTTATAAAATATGGAAGTCTAGAAGAACATCCAATTCCAGAAACAATTATAGTTCTTTCTTTTTTTTCTTTTAAATCTTCTAATACTTTAGATAATTGATATAGAATAGAATAATTTCCACATCCTAAACACCATTTAATTTTTTTTAATAAAACATCTCTTTTTTTTTTAAATAAAACCATATAATTTTTTTTTTTAAATTTTTATAAAAAAAAATATTACTATATATTAATAAATTTAAGATAATATATATTTTTATTTACATTTATTACCCGAGTGGCGAAAATGGTATACGCGCTGTATTCAAAATACAGTGAAAANAAATCATAAGGGTTCGAATCCCTTCTCGGGTATAAAAGTGTTAAATTATGATTAATAAAATAAAAAAAATAATAAAATTATATTTAAAAAAAAGAAATAAAATTTTAATAATTTTACCGAATAAATATTATATAGCTTTAATAAAAAAGATATATATCTCTTATAATAATTATGGTATAATGCCAAATATTTTTATAACAAAAAAAGAAATGATAGAAAGAATTTCAAATTTAAAAATTATTAATAATTTTATTTATTTTTTTAAAATTTTATATAAAAAGTATAATAGTATATTTAAATTTAAAAAAAAAAAAATAAAAAATTTTTTTTATTTGTTAGATTATTATAATATTATAGATTCAAATTTAAAAAATATAAAAAAACTTACTAGATTTTCAATTGATTATTTTAAATTACATAAATCAAATTGGACACCTTATATAAAAAAGTCTAGAATATATATATATAAATTATATATATATTTAAAAAAAAAAATTTTAAAAGATAAAAATGGTTATTATGGCTTAGCTCTAAAAATTGCATATTTAAATATAAAAAAATATTTAAAAAGTAAAAAAAAAACTTTTTTTTATTTTATAGGTAATAATTATTATACAAAAGCTGAAAAAAAAATAAAAGAAAAAATATTACAAAATAATTATAATAATAAAAATTATAAAACAGAATTTAAAAAAAATAAAAATAATAAAATTTTTTTAATAAAAACATTAAGTTATGTAAAAAAATATAATATATTAAACAATTTATTTATAAAAAATTATTATAAAAATATAAAAACGACTATAGTTTTAACGAATAGAAAAGACTATAATTTATTTTTTAAATATATTTACAAATATAAAAATAGAGTTAATTATTATTTTAATATAGATATAGATTACTTAATTATAAATACTTTTATAATAAATTTATTTAAAATTAAAAAATATAATAATAATAAGATATTATATAGTTTTTTATTAGATTTTTTTTATAATAAATTTATATATTCTATAATAAAAAGAAATAAAAAAAATAAAATACTAAATTATTTAATAAAAAAGAATCCTTATGATAGATATATTAACTTAAAAATAAAAAAAAATAATAATTATATTTTATTAAAGTTATTAAATTTAAGAAAAAATAAAATTCATTATTTTTTAATATTGTTAAAAAAAATAATAAAAAATATATATAATATATATAAATTAAATATTTATGAAAATAAATATTTAAATATAGTAAATTCATTTATTATTTATGTTTTTCCTTTAATAAAAAGAAATAAAAAAATAGTTAATGATATAAATGATTTATATGTATTATTTAAATTATATTTATCAAAAAGAAAAATATATAATTTTTTTAATTTTAACAAAAAATCCTATATTGAAGTATGCAATGTTGAATTTATTATAAAAGAATCAATTATAAATTTCTCAGATAATATTATAATTTTTTTAAATAAAAAATATCCATTTTATTTTAAAAAAAAATCTAATATAAATTTTATTTTATATAAAACTAAATTTATTAATTATGCTAATAAAATTTATAAAATGTTAAAAATGTCAAATAAAAGTTATATAATATACAATAAAGATGATTATAACTTAAATATATTGAACAGACAAATATTAATGCCATTTTTAATTAATAGAAGTATAAAACCAATAAAATTATATAATTTTAATAATCCATTACAATTTAATATTAAAAATATAGTTAAATTAGATTTTGAAAAAAAAAATAAAATAGAACTTTATAAAAAAATTAAAAATTTTAAAAAAAAAATAGGATTTTCTTATACTTCTATTAAATTTTATATAAATAATCCTATAGATTTTTATTATAAATACATTTTAAATTTAAANTTTTATGACTATAATTATCCTCAAGATTTCGGGTTAATGATACATAAAATTTTATTTTTTTTATATAAAAAATACATTAATATAAACTTAAAAATTGATCATATAAAAAGAATTAAAAAAAAAGTAAAAAATAAATATATAATAAAAAAAATATATTATAAATATTATAAAAATATAAAAAAAAATCAAGAATTAAATTATTTTTATAATATAATTCAAAATATTATTATAAAATTTATAAATTATGATGAGAAATTAATATTAAATGGAAATTCTTTAAAAATATTATCGTTGGAAAAAAAATCTTATAAAAAGTTAAAAATCAAAAATAATAAAGATTATATAAAAATAAAAGGTAAAATAGATAGAATAGATAAATTGAATAATATTTATAGAATTATAGATTATAAAACATATTTGAATATAAAAAACAAAAATGTATTAATATATAATAATGAAAAAAATATAAATTATTTGTTTACGGAAAAAGAATATAGTAACATTTTACAATTATTAATATATTCTTTAATTTTTTATAAAAACAAATATAAAATTATATATAATATTGTATGTTTACCAAATAAATTAAAATTTATAAAAATAAATAATAATATAAATATAACTTATGATTTTTTATTAAAATTTAAAATAATTTTATATAATTATCTTTTAAAAATTTTTAATAATAAAATAATTACTAAATTATCAAATTTTTAAACCTATTTCTTTTTTTATAAAATTTATTTTTTTTTTTGCATATACATTAGATTTTTCATATCCTTTTAATAAAATTTCTTTTATTATTTTTTTTTTATTTAAATAATAAATAAATTTTTTTCTTTCTTTTGAAAATCTATATAATATATAATTAAACAATTTTTTTTTTATATTATAAAATCCTATATTAAAGTTTTTAATTTTTTCTATTATATATTTATATTCTTCTTTATTAGTAATTAGTCTATATATTTTTAATAAAACAGTATTTTTTATATCTTTATAAGAAATATTATATATAGATTTATTAGTTGTTTTTATACTCATTACTTGTTTTTCTAATAAATCTTTATTCGCAAATATATTTATAATATTATTTAAGGATTTACTCATTTTTTTCCCATCTATACCAGGTATTATTTGGGTTTTTATTATTAAAGGTTTTGGTATATTAAATATATTTTTATTTATTTTTTTATTTATTATATTAGCTATTTTCCTAGTAATTTCTATATGTTGTTTTTGATCTATACCTATAATAACTTTATCTATATCATATAACAATATGTCTGAAGCCATTAATATAGGATAATTAATTATACCAGTATTATATTTTTTATTTGTTTTATTATATTTTTTAATAGAATGTGATAATTTTAATCTATTAAAAGGATAAAAACAATTTAAATACCAAAATAATTCATTAATCTCTTTAATATCTGATTGTCTATAAAAAAATACATTTTTATAATTATATTTTATATTAAAAGATAACCAAACAGATGCGTTTATATATAAATTTTGTTTCAAAATAACTGGAGAACTATAATTAGTTAAACTATGCAAATCTGCAATCATAATAAAAAATAAGATATTTTTGTTATTTTTTATATATGACATAGTAGGTAATATGATATTTATTATATTACCTATATGAGGTATTCCATTACTTTGTATACCAGTCATAAATTTTAACATATTAAATTTATTATTATTTATTTTTAATTTTAGGTGAAATAGGCATTATTGTAACATAAGTTTTTCTTTTACATTTAATATATTTTACGATACCATATATTTTAGAATGAATAGTATAATCTCTACTTATATATGTATTTTCACCAATATAATATTTATTTCCTCTTTGTCGTAATAGTATTTGTCCAGGTTTTATTAAGTTACCATGAAATTTTTTAATTCCCAATCTTTTTCCTATAGAATCCCTACCATTTTTAGTACTACCAACCCCTTTTTTATGTGCCATTTTTTTTAATAGATATTATTTTTAATTTTGTTATTTGTTGTCTATGTCCCCGTTTTTTTTTATATCCTTTTCTCTTTTTTTTTTTAAAGATAATTACTTTTTTATTTTTTAAATGATTAACTATTATAGTTTTTACTATAAATTTTTTTAAATATGGATTACCTATAAAAATTTTATTAAACTTATTAACAATTAATAATATTTTATTAATATTTAATTTCGTATTAATATTTAAATTTAATTTTTTTACATAAATATATTTTTTAGGATATACTAAATATTGATTGTTTTCTAATAGAATAATAGCTTTTTTATACATTTTTAATATATTTTTTAAAAAAAAAAGATATATCAAATTCCTTTTTAAAAAAATTATATAAGGAATCAATTTTACATCTTATCTGTTTCATATCATCTCTATTTCTTATAGTTACTGTTTCATTTAATATACTTGTTTTATCTATAGTTACACAAAAAGGAGTACCTATAGCATCTTGAATTCTATATCTTTTCCCTATTGAATGTTTATCATCATAAACTATATTAAATTGATATTTTAGATCATCAAATATTTTTTTAGAAATGTTTACAATTTGATTATTTATTTTAATTAATGGTAATATTGCAATTTTTATAGGAGCTATGAATTTCGGTAATTTAAAAAAAATTCTTTTTTTTTCTATAATTATAGATTTACATAATATAGAATAAAATACTCTATCTAAACCTAATGAGGTTTCTATTACGTAAGGATAATATTCTTTTTTATTTTTTAAATCATAAATAGTTAATTTTTTTTTACTATATTTTTGATGATTTTTTAAATCAAAATCTTTTCTAAAATGTATTCCTTCTAATTCTTTAAATTTATTTATATATTTAAATTCTATATCTGAAGCATAAGTTGTATAATGTGATAATTTTTTATGGGTTTTAATTTTATAATATTGTTTCCCTAATTTAAAAAATTTATGCCAAATTAATCTACTTCTTAACCAATATTTATACCAAAAATTTTCTTCACCAGGATAAACAAAAAATTGCATTTCCATTTGTTCAAATTCTTTAGTCCTAAAAATAAATTCTTTAGTTATTATTTCATTTCTAAAAGATTTTCCTATTTGAGCAATTCCAAAAGGTATTTTCATTCTAGTTGAATTTATAACATTTTTAAGATTTATGAAAATTCCTTGAGCTGTTTCTGGCCTTAAATATGTAAAACTTTTATTTTTTAAAGTATTTATTTTGGTTTTAAACATTAAAGTAATTTTTTTAATTCTAAAATTATTAAATAAATTATGTTTTTTTAAAATTTTATTTAATTTTTTTTTTATTTTTTTTTCTTTTTTTAAATTTAATAGCTTTATAAATTTTTTTTTAATGTTCTTTTTATAACGGGGTTTTATTTTATTTAATATTAATATTAAAAATTTTTCTAATTTATAAATTTTAGTATCTTTTTTTATAAAATATTCATTAAAATTGTTATAATGTCCAGAAGATTTCCATACATTTTTATTCATTAAAATAGAAGTATCTATTCCTACTATATTATCTCTATATCTTACCATATACTCCCACCAAAATAATTTTATATTATTTTTCATTTCAACTCCATAAGGACCATAATCATATACCCCTTTTATCCCATTATATATTTCACTAGAATTATAAATAAATCCATATAATCTAGCATGATTTATTATTTTATTTAGTTTATCTTTTTTTAAATTATTCATCTAAAAATTAATTATATAATATATGGTATCTCCCGGAATTGAACCGGGGACACACGGATTTTCAGTCCGTTGCTCTACCAACTGAGCTAAGATACCAATTCCACTATATCCTTATTATATTATAATTATATATATTTATATTTTTTAAATAATATAAATATTTTTTTAAATTAATATTAATTCTTTCTAAAAAGTTAGTATCTATATTTTTATTATTATAATATTTATTAATATTATATATTTTATTTTCTTTATTTAATAATTCATTACCTATAAGATCTAAACTTATATATTTTATAATTTTTTTATTAATTTTTTTATTTTTATTTTTTATATTATAACCAACTAAAGAAGATAATTTATAATTATAATGATTATAATTATAAATATAATCTGCCTTAATATTAATTAATTTTTTTATAATAATTTTATCTTTAAACATTATACTTTTATCTAATAATTCATTTTTTACAATTATGTCTTTATTAATTCTACTATTTAGAATCTGTTTAATATCTTTACAATTATTATATATTGAAATTTTTAATATTTTTTTTAACAATTTAAATAATATTTTATTATTAGAAACCTCTTCTGATTTTACTATTAACTGTATAATATGGCCTAATTTCTTGCTTTTATTTACCATAGAATATACTATGCCATAATTTAAATTGTTATCATTAATTAATTTTTTATCCTCTTTTTTCCTTAAATATTTTATTGCTTTTTTTATATCCCAATTGTTCTTTTTTAAAGCATCTTTACAAAAAATAATACTAAATTTAGTAAAAGATCTAAGTTCTAGAATTTTTTTTAATTGTTTTTTATTCATCTTTTTTTAAATTTAATTTATCTTCATCTTTTTTTAAATTTAATTTATCTTCATCTTTTTTTAAATTTAATTTATCTTCATCTTTTTTTAAAAAAAGTTTGTTTTTCTCTTTTTTTAAATTAAGTTTTCTTTCTTTTAATCCTTTAATTATAGATCTAGTTAATCCTTTTAAAATATAATTAATAGATTTTGATAAATCATCGTTAGCAGGAATTGGATAATCTATATATTGAGGACTAGAATCTGTATCAACAATTCCTATAGTATAAATAGATGTTTTAAATGCTTCTTTTACTGCTATATGCTCTTTTTTTACATCAACTATTATTATAGCCATAGGTAATCTATTCATATTAAAAATAGTTCCAAACTTTTTATTTATTTTATCATATTTTCTATTCATAAATAGTTTTTCTTTTTTAGATAAATATTTATAAATAGTTTTTTTTTGAGTTTCTAATATGTTTTTTTTTTTAATAGATAACCTAGTATTTTTTATATTTGTTAATAATCCAGCAGGCCATTTATAATTAATAAAAGGCATTTTTACCTTTTTTGCATACTTTTCTACTATAAATTTTATTTGTTTTTTAGTACCTACATATAAAATAATTCCTCCAATAGAAGCACATTCTTTTAAAAATTTTTGAGCTTTTTTTTTATATTTTAAAATTTTAAAAGGATTTATAATGTCAAATTGTTTATTTTTAAATAATATAAATTTTGCCATTTTAGGATTTCTACTTGAATTGCTGTGCCCTACTACTATCTTATTTTTATATATTTTTTTTAATATTTTTTTTATTTTTTTTTCTTTATTTAACATAAAAATTAACGTTTTGAAAATTGAAATTTTTTTCTTGATTTTTTTCTTCCAAATTTTTTTCTTTCTACTTTTCTAGAATCTCTAGTTAATAATTTATTTTTTTTTAAAATTATTAAATTATCTTTATCTATTTTACATAAAGCTCTAGAAATTCCTAAAATTATTGATTCTAATTGGCCTTTATATCCTCCTCCCTTTACTTTTATATTAATATCTAAATTTTTATTTAAATTTTTAGTAATTAATAAGGGTAAATATATTCTATTTTTAAAATATTTATTGCTTATAAAATATTTTTCTATAGTTTTATTATTTATTCTTATATAATTTTCACCTTTTAAATTTTTGTTTTCCTTAATATATATTCGAGCAATTGAACTTTTTCTTCTACCTATTGTATGAAAATATTTATTCATAAATTATATTTTTATTTCTTTTATTGAATTAAGTCTTTTATAATTATTATCTTTATATATATATATTTTTTTTTTTGCATGTTCTCCTAATATATTTTTAGGTAACATTCTATATAAAGAAAGTTTTACTAATAAACATGGATTTTTTTTTAATAAAAAATCCATTGTATATTTCTTTTTATTACCTATATAGCCTGTATATTTATAATAAATTTTTTTTTTTATTTTTTTTTTATTAAATTTAATTTTATTAGCATTTATTATTATTATATTATTAAGATAATTATAATTAGGAGTATATGTAGGTAAATGTTTCCCTATTAAATATTTAATAGTATTAGAACATAATCTACCTAATATTTTGTTTTTTGCATTTATTAAATAATTTTTTGGAGTTTTTTTTACAAAATATTTTGTTTTAAAACTAAAATATATCATTTTATATAATTTTTTTTATAATTTATTAATATATAATAAATAATATTATAAAATAATTAAAAATATGAATAATAAAATTATAGGTATTGATTTAGGTACTACTAATTCTTGCGTAGCTGTTATGGAAGGAAAAGATCCAATAGTAATACCTAATTCTGAAGGTAAAAGAACTACTCCATCTATAGTAGCTTTTACTGAAAATAATGTAAAAATAATAGGAGATCCAGCAAAAAGACAAGCTGTTACTAATCCTAAAAAAACTATATATTCTATAAAAAGATTTATAGGAAGAAAATATAATGAAGTTATAAATGAAATTAAAAATTTTCCTTATATAATAAAAAAAGGAAAAAATGATACACCATGTGTAGAAATAGAAGATAAATTATATACTCCACAAGAAATTTCTGCAATTATATTACAAAAATTAAAACAAGATGCAGAACAATATTTAGGTTATAAAATAAAAAAAGCAGTAATTACTGTTCCAGCATATTTTAATGATTCACAAAGACAAGCAACTAAAGAGGCAGGAGAAATAGCAGGATTAAAAGTAGAAAGAATAATTAATGAACCTACATCTGCATCATTAGCTTATGGATTGGATAAAACTAATAAAAATAAAAAAATTGCAGTATTTGATTTAGGAGGAGGGACTTTTGATATATCGATTTTAGAATTGGGAGATGGAGTTTTTGAAGTATTATCTACAAATGGAGATACATATTTAGGAGGAGATGATTTTGATCAAGTTATTATAGATTGGTTAAACAAAGACTTTTATAAAAAAGAAAAAATAAATTTAAAAAAAGATCCTATAGCACATCAAAGATTAAAAGAAGCAGCTGAAAAAGCTAAAATAGAATTATCTTCAAGCCCACAAACAGAAATAAATTTACCATATATAACTGCTAGTAGTAGCGGACCGAAACATTTAATTAAAAAATTAACTAGATCTAAATTTGAAAATTTATCATATGATTTAATTAAAAGAACAATATTACCTTGTAAAAAAGCATTAAAAGATGCAAAATTAAATTTAAATGATATAGATGAAGTTATATTAGTAGGTGGTTCTACAAGAATTCCAAAAATACAAGAAGAAGTTGAAAAATATTTCAATAAAAAACCTTCTAAAGGAGTAAATCCTGACGAAGTAGTAGCTATAGGTGCAGCAATTCAAGGAGGGGTTTTAGCTGGTGATGTAAAAGATGTTTTATTATTAGATGTTACTCCTTTATCTTTAGGTATTGAAACATTAGGTGGTGTATTTACTAAATTAATAGAAGCAAATACTACTATACCTACTAAAAAATCTGAAATTTTTTCTACAGCTGTTGATAATCAATCAACTGTAACAATAAGAGTAGGACAAGGTGAAAGACCTATGTTTGATGATAATAAAGAAATAGGTAGATTTGATTTAATAAATATTCCACTAGCTCCTAGAGGTGTTCCACAAATAGAAGTTACTTTTGATATAGATGCAAATGGAATGTTAAATGTTTCTGCAATGGATAAGGGAACAGGAAAATCACAATCTATTAAAATTGAACCTTCTTCTGGTTTATCACAAGAAGATATAGAAAAAATGAAAAAAGAAGCAAAAGAAAATGAAATTAAAGATAATAAAAGAAAAGAAGAAATAGAAAAATTAAATATGACAGATTCTTTAATATTTCAAACTGAAAAACAATTATTAGAAAATAAAGATAAAATTTCTAAAGATAATATAGAAAAGATTAAAAAGATTCTTAAAAAATTAAAATCTGCTTATAATAAAAAAAATATTATAGATATTGATATTTATACTAAAAAATTAAATGAAATTTGGGCTAATATTTCTAGAGAATTATATAATAGTCCTAAAAATAATACTGAAAATAAAGATAATAAAGAAGATATCCAAGAAGCTGATTATGAAGAAGTAAAAGATAAAGATAAAAAGAAAGATAAAGATAAAAATAAAGATAAAAAATAAAAAATATTTAACTGTATAATTCATACAGTTAAATAAAATATAAAATAACCTCGAAAGGATTCGAACCCTTAGCCTTCTGATCCGTAGTCAGATGCTCTATCCATTTGAGCTACGAGGTCTAAAGTTATTTCATATATAATATAATATAATATATGAAATTAATAAATGATAAAAGACTATTTATAATAGATTCTTTTATATATATATATAAATATTATTATTATTATAAAAAGTTTTTTAAAAATAAATCTATAATATTAGGTTTTATAAATTTTATTTTAACTATATTAATTGAAAAACAACCAACATATATTATTGTAGTTTTTGATGGAAAAATTAAAAAAAATTATAAAAAAAAAATATTTATAAATTATAAAATTAATAGAAAGAAACCCCCATTTAATTTAAAAAAAAATTTATTAAAAATAAAATATTTCCTTAATTTATTAAATATACCATATTATTCTATAAAATATATAGAAGCTGACGATATTATAGGTAGTTTAATTTATAGTAGCGAAAAATTGGGTTATACTAACTATATATACACAGAAGATAAAGATTATTATCAATTAATATCTAGAAAAACTTTTATAATAAAAAAAAAATTTTTAATTGATATTAATTATATATTGGAAAAATATAATATTAATTCAATAGATCAATATATAGATCTAATTAGTTTAATAGGAGATAAAAGTGATAATTTATCAGGTATTCCGTATATAGGTATAAAAACTGCAAGTAAATTATTAAAAAAATATAATTCAATTGAAAATATTTATTTAAATATTAATAAAATTAACCCAATAATAAAAAAAAGGATAATTCACTATAAATATTTAGTTCTTTTATCTAAAAAAATTATTAAAATTAATAAGAAAATAAAATTTAAAAAAAAAATTATACGTAGTAGATTAAAACTTAGTAAAAATAAAATTATTGAAATTTTAAATAAAATAGATAAGTTATTTTTTAAAAAAAAAATTTTTTATTTAAATAAATATATATGAATAATGATATTAGTATAATATTATCAGGATATTCAGGAGAAGGAATACAACATATGGGGTATCATTTATCTTATATAATATATAAAAACAATTATTATATAAAAACTTTTAGTGATATTCCTTCTGAAATTTTTTCTCCAACCCAAAAAATTACAGATATATCGGAGTTTATTATTAAATTTTCTAGAAAAAAAATTATTTCTTATTTTAAAACTAAATATTGTATTTTACTATCTACAAATTATTTATCATTAAAAAAAAATATTGACAAAATAAAAAATAAGGGAGTAATAATAATAGATTTTGATAAAAAAAATTATAACTTTTTAAAAAATGATAAAATTTTATTAAAAAGAATAAAAAAAAAAAGATATATAAAGTTAAATAGTGTTAATTATATAAATTTTAGTTTATTAATAAAGTATAAAATTAAAAAGTTATCTAATATAAATTTATTAAAAAATTCATTATTTATAGGATTTCTGGTTTTTTATTTTAATTTATCTAAAAAATATTCAATATATTTTTTAAAAAAAAAATTTAAAAATAAAAATATTTTTTTTTTAAATTATTATTTATTTAAAATAGGTATAAAAATAGGAGAAAAAAAAAAATTATTTTATAAAAATAACACTAAAATAGCTAAAAAAGAAATAGCTAAAAATTATAAAATTATAAATGGGAATTTAGGTATAGTATTAGGTATAATTAGTAGTAGTATAAAATATAAAATAGGTATTTTTTATAGTAGTTATCCAATTACTCCATCTATAACTATTACTAAATATTTAATTAAGAATAAAAATTATATAGATTTAAAAATTTTTAATGCAGAAGACGAGATAAGTGCTATATGTACTTCTATTGGGGCATCGATAAATATAAAAAAACTTTTAGGAATTATAGCGACCTCAGGTCCAGGTATGTCTTTGATACAAGAATCTTTAGGTTTTGCTGTTGTATTAGAAATTCCATTATTAATTATTAATGTACAAAGAGTAGGTCCTTCTACAGGATTTCCTACAAAATTAGAACAATCAGATTTAATGCAGTCTATATATGGTAGACATGGAGAAGCTCCTATACCAGTGTTTTCAATAAATAAAATTAATAATACTATACATATAATATATAATATTATAAAAATATCATTAGAATTAAAAACTCCTATAATAGTTTTAAGTGATATTTATATTGCTAATAATTTATCTTTATGGAATAAAATAAAATATAAAAATTTAAAATATAAAAAAATAAAAATAAAATCTGTTATTAACAAAAAAAAATTTAAATGTTTAGGAGGATTAGTAAAAAATATAGATAAGCATCATGAAGTAATTAAAAAAAGACAAAATAAAATTAATTTAATTATAAAAAATTATATTAATATTACGTATATACTAAAAGGTAATAAAAATGGTAATATACTAGTTATTAGTTGGGGCTCTACTTATGAAATAATAAAAGAATCAATTTATTTTTTAATTAAAAAAAAATATAAGATAGGATATTTACATTTAATATGTTTATATCCATTACCATCTAATTTAATAGAAAAAATTAGTAAAAAATATAATAAAATTATAATTTTTGAATTAAATAATAAACAACTTTTTTATATTATAAAAAGTTATTGTAAAATAAATATAAAACTTTATAATGTAAATAAAATGACAGGGTACCCTTTTACTAAATTAGAAATCATTAAAAATATAAAAAAAATATTATAAGTTTTTAAATTTAGCTTGTGTTTTTATAAATTTTAATTTTATATTGCCTAATTTTCCATTTCTATGTTTAGCTATAATTATTTCTGCTTGACCTTCGCATAATGTAGTATAATCATTATCCCAATATTTAAAACCGTAATAATCTGGTCTATATAATAATAATACTATATCTGCATCTTGTTCTATTGCTCCAGACTCTCTTAAATCAGACAACATAGGTCTTTTATACCCCCCTCTAATTTCTACAGCTCTAGATAATTGAGATATAGCAATTATAGGAATTTTAAATTCTTTAGCAATATATTTAATATTTCTAGATATAGTAGAAATTTCTTGTTCTCTATTTTTTATTTTTATATCGTTAACATTAATTAATTGTAAGTAGTCTATTATTATAAGTTTAACATTATGTTTGTATATTAATTTTCTACATTTATTTTTTAAATCTATTAATGATAAATATGGAGAGTCGTCAATATATAAAGGATATTTTTTTATATTTTTTATTTTTTTTTTAAAAATTTTTAATTCTTTTTTTGTTAAGTTTATTGTATTTAATTTTTCATAACTTATTTTTGTTTCTAAAGTTATTAATCTAGAAATAATTTGATAATAAGACATTTCTAAAGAAAATAACCCTATTGGTATATTTCTTTTTATAATATTTATAATTAAAGATAAAGCGAAAGAAGTCTTACCCATACCTGGTCTAGATGCTATTATAATTAAATCTGATTTTTGTAATCCTAATATTATATTATCTAACTTATTAAATCCTGTAGGAATATATAAAAAATTTTTATTATTTATCCTTTTTATAGTTTTAGGAATTAAATGTTTAATTGATCTTAAATTGTTCTTTATATATTTTATATATATATCGTCAATATTTATTTGTATATAATTCAATAAATCTAATGTATTTGTATTTTCCCTATATGTTCTATTAATTATGGTAGTTGATAATTTAATTAATTTTCTTAAAATAAATTTTTCTATTAATATTTTAACATATTTTTCAATTTTATTAAAATTAGTATTATTATTTATTATATATGATATATATATTTCTCCTCCTATAACATTTAATACATTATCTTTTTTTAATTCAGATATTAAAGTTAAAAAGTCAATTTTATTATATTCATAGAACAATTTTTTAATGTATTTAAAAATAATTTTATTTTTTTTTAGATAAAAAAATTCTGGTTTTAAAATATCTATAACTTTTTCTAAACTTTTTTTATTTATAATTATAGATCCTAATACTGCTTCTTCTAATTTTATAGAATTAGGAGATTGTTTTTGTAAGTTTATAATAAAAAAAAATTGTTTATATAAATATAAAAATATATATTAATTTATTAATTTGTTAATTAATTTGTTTTAATCTTGCTCCTAATTTTTTATAAAAAATATTAATTATATTTTTTAATAAATTATTTATAACTTCTTTTCTCATACCAACTTGGTTTTTAATTGTAAATCTAAAAGTATAGGATTTTTTATTAATAGGTAAATTTTTAGTATATATATCAAATAATTTTAATTTAATTAATTTTTCTTTTAATTTTTTTTTTGATATTTTATAAAAATCATAATAGTATATATTTTTATTTACTATAAAAGTAAGGTCTTTATTTATATATTGATATTTACTATATTTTTTATATTTAATTATTTTTTTTTTTTTTAAAAGTTTTATAATTTTGTTTATATTAATTTTAGAAATAAAAAGGAATTGATTTATTTTTAAATTTTTTATTTGACTTATTTTTATAATTTTTTTTCTTTTATAATATATAAATATTTCTATATATTTTTTTTTATTTAAAAATATTTTTCTGTTATAATGTTTTATACCTATTTTTTCTAAAATTATAATTATAATATTATAAAGTTTATAGATATAATTTATATAATTTTTTGTGTTTTTTTTTGTAATTAAAATTACTAAATTTCTTTTTACTTTTATTTTTTTATTCTTATTAAAAGAATACAAATTACTAATTTCAAATAATTTTAAAGAATATTTTTTTCTATTAATATTATATAATATGTTGTTAATTAGAGATTTTTCTAATTTTTTTCTTAAATATAAATTAGATTTTATTTTAATATATTTTTTTTTATTAAAATATAAATTATTATTAAAATAAATAAAAGGTGTATTTATAACTTCATACATCCCATAATCTATTAAAATGTTTATTATAGTTTGTTCAATTTTATAATTATATATATTATTATTATTAAATAATAATGGAATATTATTATTATAATTATTAATATTGTTTATATTTAAAATTTTAATAATTTCATTTATTATATCTATTTTATCTTTTATATGTATATTTTTATTTGTATTTACTTTTATTAAATATTTATTTTTTTTTATTATTTTATAATTTAAATTTTTTAATATTTTGATTATATACTTTTTATTAATTTTTATACCAATAAATTCATTAATATAATTATATTTTAGTGTAATTAATTTATTTTTTACTTTAATTCTATTTAAAGTATATATTTCTTTAATATTATTTTTGAATAAAAATTTTAATTTATTAATAGCATATTTTAAGTTATATATATTAATTTTATTTTTATAAATATTTGATGATAATGTATTTATTTTATTAATATAAGATGATTTTAAAACATCATAATTTTTAAATATTGTAATTAATAATAAAACGTTTTTTACATTATTATCTACATTATAGCTATATTTATTTATAATCCCATATAAACTAATAGGAGATTCATTATTATATATTAAAATATCTTTATTTTTACTTTTTAATTTGATAAAATTATTTTTTTTAAAATAAAAATTTATATTTTTTTTATTTTTTTTAATTATTAAATTTTTAATTTTATCTAAATTTAATAATTGTATAGGTACACCAGTATCTTTAATTAATAAATTTATTACATTATTTATACTGCTTTTTTTATTAATATTAAAATCATTAGATAAAATAATTTTATTAATTTCTTTATAATTAGAGGGTTTTATATTATTTTTTATATAAAAAGCTTTTAAAAAATAAATTTTTTTGTTTGGATATAATATTTTTATTTTTTTTTTGTATTTTTCTATATTTAAAATTTTATTTTGAAATTTATATAATTTTATAATATATTTTTTTAACCTAAAATATAATATTATGTTTTTAAATAAATTAATATAATAAGATAAATAATTAATATTAGGAGTAAATTTAGAAAGAATTATATAGTCTATACTATAACTACTACTTACTATATTATATTTTCCATTTTTTTTTTCTACTAAAATTTTAGTATTTCTTTTTAAATAGAAAGAATTATTTATTAATTTTTTATTATTTGTTAAAAAAAAATAATTGTTTTTTTCTTTATAAATATGTAAAATACTATATATTTTTATATTTTTATAATCATTTATATATTTTATTGGATATATTTTTTTTATAGATATTATTTCTATCCCTAAATAATTAAAAATGTTATAAATTTTTTTATAACTAAAATTAAATTTTATAAAATTTTTAATCCTACTTAATAATATTTTCATTTTTTATATTTAATTTTTAATATTCATAAGGATTATAAATATTTTTTGTGTCTTTTTTTTATATTTAATAAATATATAATTCTTTTTTATATAAATTGTAATTATTTCTTTTTTTATATTTATTAATATTTTTATTAAATAATATAAATTAATTTTTAGGTTTATAGTTTTACCATGGAAATGAACATATTTTACTATCTCTTTAACTTTAATTAATCTTGTTTTTAAGTATAAAATTATAATATTGTTAATATTATATATTTTAATATTTATTATATTTATAATATTAATTTTATTAATTATATTATATAATTTAATTAATTTATTTAAAAATTTTTTTTTATTTATTTTTAAAATAAAAAAATTCCTATTAATTATTTTTTTTATAAATAAAAAAGTTTTTTTTTTTTTTATTTTTTTTAATTTAAATCCTAAGATATTATTTTTATATTTAAAGTATATAAAATTTTTATATATATATATATATATATATTTTATTCTTTTTTTAAATACAGCTTTATATACATATATTGCATAATTTGATAATTTATATATATTAAATTTTAATTTTTTTTTATTATATATATTTATTTTAGTTTTAAAAAAGACAAATTTATAATCAGTAATATATAATGTAATTTTTTTTTTATATAAAATTAAATAAAAATTAAAACTTTTTATAATTTTATTATTTATTTTTAATCCTAATAATACAAATTCAATATTTTTTATAAGTTTTTTATTATTTATAATAATAAAAAATTTAATTTTTTTAATTTTTAAAAAAAAATTTTTTTTATAAAAAATATGTATAGGTATTTTATAATAAAATTTATTTGGTCTATATATATATATATTGTTTTTATTTAAAATAAAATTTATTTTTTTTTTATTATTAAATAAAAAAATTTTAAATAAAAAATTTAAATTATTAATATAATATGTATTTAATTTATTGAAATTTAATCCTAAATAAAAAGATAATAATAAAATATAGTTTTTATCTTTGATAAAAAAATAAATTTTTTTTTTAAAAAAGAATATATAATTATTATATTTATAATTTAAAGGTGTATTTAAAAGAAATTTATTATTATTATTAAATAAGCTAAAATTATAAAAATTTTTAATAAATTCATTATTATATAATTTTATTTTCATATTAATAAATTGTACATTTTTATTTTTTTTTTATATATATTAATTATATAATATAATAATATATTATATGGTTTGGTAGTTCAAATTGGTTAGAATACGTGCCTGTCACGCACGAGGCTACGGGTTCAAATCCCGTCCAAACCGTTTTAATATTAGTGCAATATATAAATGTATAGTATCAAAAAACAATTAGAATATATATACAGTATCCATATTTTTGAAAAAAAAATTAAAGATTTTAAAGAAGAATTAAAGTTTATTCCTAATTTAAAAATTAAAAAATCTTATAAAATATATAAAAAAAAATTCTTAAAATATAAAAATAAATATAAAAAATATATAAACCTTAAAAATTTTTTTAAAAAAAAAAGTATAAAAAATTATAATTTATCAAAAAAATATAGTCGTCAAAAAAAATTTGTTACAACATTTAAAGATTTAATAAAATTAAATGAACAAATAAAATATGCAATTCTTAAATATAAATTGTCTAAAAAAAGAATAAAATTTTGTAATAAAAAAATATTTTCTTTTTTAAAAAGAAAAAAAAAAAATAAAAATAAATTTTTAAAATTTTATAAGGGAATTAAAAAAAAAAAGACAATAAATTCTAAAATTAAAAATGATATAAGGAAAAAAATATCTAATATAAAAAAAGAATTAAAAAGTTATATAAAAAGAATAAAAAAATATAATATTTACAAAAATTATATTTATATAAAAAAAAAATCTAAAGATAATATAGGGATTTTATCAATATATAAAAATAGGTCTGTAGAAAATGTATATTTAACTATACCTAAATATAAATATTATAAATTATGTAGAAGAAAGAAAATTTTATATGATTACTATACTGGAAAAATTTTAATAGATGATATTTTTTCAAAAAAAATTAAAAATAAAATAAATAATAAACTAATTAATAATTAATTAGTTTATTACATAATTCTATAAATTTTTTTTTATTTATTAGCCCTATATGTCTATTAATTTCTTTTCCATATTTTAAAAATATTATAGTAGGAATACTTATAACATTATAAAATTTTGAAATTTTTTTTTCTTTATCAATATTAATTTTATAAATAAAAATTTTCTTTTCATATTTTTTTTTTATTTCTTCTAATATTGGGTTTAAATATATACAAGGAGCGCACCAATTTGCCCAAAAATCAATTATAGTATTTTTGTTATTTTTATATATTTTTAATGTTTTAATTTTGTTCATATATTTTTTTTTTAATTAAGTATTGTTTACGAAATCTTTTTAATCTTTTAATTTTTGAAGGTTTTATATAATATTGTTTTTCTTTATAATATTTTATTAAATTTAATTTATTAATTTTTTGTTTATATCTTTTTAATCCTTTTTCTATAGGTTCTCCAACTTTAATTATAGTAATTAATTTCATTATATATATTTATAATTATATAGTTTAACTATAATATAATGGAAAATATTAATAAAATTAAAGGTACTATTGATTTATATAATAAAAAATATATAATAGTAAAAAAGATTATAAATACTATAAGAAATGAATTAAAGTTATATGGATATACTCCTATAAAAACACCATCTATAGAAAATTCTAAAATACTTTTAAAAACGGATAATAAAATTATATATTATATATATAATGGAAAGAAAAAATATAAAAAATTTTTAATTTTTGATTTAACTATCCCTTTAATAAGGTTTTTGTTAAATAATTATAATAAAATTATTTTTCCATTTAAAAAATATCAAATACAAAAAGTATGGAGAGGAGAAAATACACAATATAATAGATATAGAGAATTTTATCAATTCGACGTTGATATTGTTACATTCAAAAAAGATTACAGATATATAATAGAATTAGAATTAATAACATTGTGTGAAAAAATATTTAAATCTTTTAAAATAAATGTTACTTTATTAATAAATGACAAAAATATATTATATGGATTATGTAAAATTTTTAAAATAAAAAAAAATAAATGGGATAAATTTTTAATTATTATAGATAAAATAAAGAAAATAAATATAAAAAAAATTATAAATATTTTAATAAAACAAAATTTTATTTTAAAAAAATATATAAAAAAATTAATTAAACTATATAATATAGATATTTATTATGATAACGAAAAAAAAATAAATATTTTAAAAAAAATTTTTAAGAAAACTAGTATAGGAATAAAAGGCGTAAAAAATTTGTTAAAATTATTCAATCATATAAAAATAATGAAGTTAAAATATATAAATTTAAAAATAAATTTTTTTTTGTCTAGAGGATTTAATTATTATAATAGTATAATATTTGAAATTATATCAAATAAAGATTCTTTATCTATATTAGGTGGAGGTCGATATGATAATTATATAAAAATAAATAATAGAAATACTTATTATATAGGAATGTCTTTTGGAATATATAGAATATATAATATTTTAAAAAATAATATTAATTTTATAAAAGAAAAAGACTCTATTAAAGTATTATTTGTTAATTTAAATCAAGATTATAATATATATATATATTATAGAAATAAATTAAATAATTATAAAATAATCAATGAAATATACCCTTATTATGATAAAATAACTAAACAAATAAAATATGCAATTAAAAAAAACATAAATTTTTTAATTTTTTTAGGTAAAAAGGAACTTAAAAATAAAATTATAAAATTAAAAAAAATCAATACCCATAAAGAATATATTTTTAAAAATATAAATAAACTTATAATATTTTTAAAAAAAAATTATAAATAATATAATTTATTTATAATTTTATTTTTTTTTTTAGTTAAAAAAAAAATTTTATATAATAATAAATTATTTTTTTTATTTTTTTTTATTTTTTCCCTGTATAACTTAATATTTTTTAATAGTAAATAATATTTATATTTTAATATTATTTCATTAATATCTCTAATAATTTTTTTATTAGAAATATTTTTTATATTATTTTTATAATTTATTTTTTTATAAACTGTTTTATTTTTTAATTTTTTTTTTATATTTATTAATAATAAACGATTTTTTTTTTTAAAAAACAGTATTTTATATTTATTTAATGTTTTTATAACAAAATTTAAAATCTTTTTTATGTTAACTATTTTATTTTTTTTATTTCTTTTTTTAAGGATAAAAGTATAGTTTATAAAATTTTTAAATTTTTTTAAATAAAGAATTAATAATTTTTTATATTTTTTTATTAATATATTAATATCAATAAAAAATTTATTTTTAGTATTTTGTATTTTATTTGTTATATTATTTACATTTTTTTTTACTTTAAATATTTCTTCATATATATTACTTTTTTGAAGATTAAACTCTTTAATTAGTTCTTGTATATAAAACTCTTTTATTAGTCCATTTTCAATATTTTGTATATTATTTAAAATTTTTTTTATAAAAGTATATTTTTTATATGGATTTCCATTATACAATAATTTTTTAAATTTTATTTGTTGTAATTTTATAAAATTTACGCTTTTTTTTTTAAAAAATAAATTAAAATTTATATTAGATTTTTTTTTAGATAGTATAAAAGTATTTGGATCTTTATTTTGGGGAAAAATAAAATATCTTATATTTACATTGTTTTTAAGAAATATATTAATATTTTTAATAGCAGCATTAATACCAGTTTCATCACCATCAAATAATACAATAACATTATTTGTAAATTTTTTAATTAAATCTATCTGTATTTTATTTATATATGTACCTAAAGTAGATATAACATTTTTAATCTTGTTTTGATATAATGATAATAAATCCATATATCCTTCAACGATATAGCAAAATTTTTTTTTTAAAATATATGTTTTAGCTTCATATAAACCATATAGATTTTCACTTTTATTATATATTAAATTATTTGGAGAATTTATATATTTATTTTTTAAATAAGTATTTAATGTTCTTCCTCCAAATCCTATTATATTTCCTTCTAAATTTTTAATAGGAAACATAATTCTATTTTTAAATAAATAAAAAAAATTTTTATTAATTTTAGTAAACAATCCAATATTTTTTAAAATAAAATTATTATAATAAATTTTTTTATGAGTTAAAAAATCTAAAGGATAAAAGTTTGGAGAATATCCTAAAGAAAAAATTTTAATTATTTTATTTTTTAGCCCTCTATTTTTTAAATACTGTAAAGCTATTTTATTTTTTTTTAATAAATTATTATAATATTTATTAAAAATATTTATAATTTTATATATATATAATTTTTTATTTTTTCTTCTTTTTACTATTGGGTTTGTGGAATAATTTATAAATTTATTTTTACTATATTTATTTTTTAAATATTTTATAGCCTCTATATAATTTAAATTTAAATAATACATAACAAATTTTATTAAGGTACCACTTTTACCAGAACTAAAATCTTTCCATATATTTTTTTTAGGACAAACCATCAAAGAAGGAAAAGTTTCCTTTTTAAAAGGACTAAAACCTCTATAATTATTTCCACATTTTTCAAGTTTTACAAAACTACTAATAACTTTTACTAAATCAAATTTTGTTATATAAGTCATTTTTATTTTTTTATAATTAATAATTATAAATTTAATAAAAAAAATAAAACTTATATATAATGAAAAAAATAAAAATTTATATACCATTAATTACTCCATTTGATAAAAATTTAAACATTGATTATTTATCTTTAGAAAAATTAATGTTATACATAATAAATTTAGAAAATATAGATGGTATAATTTTATTTGATAAAATTTCAGAATATTATACTTTTACTGTTAATGAATACATAGATATAATTAATTGTATTTTAAATAATAATAAAAATAAAATTAATATAATTCTAAAAATTAATAACATATATAATTATAAAGATTTAATAAATATAATAGATTTAAAATTTTATAAAGATATAAATATAATTATGTTAGATTTTCCAAATTTAAATAATAAATATAAATATGATATTATAAAAAATTATAATTATTTATTTAAGTATTATAGATATTTATCTTTTTACTTTTATTTAAATAATAAAAAGTATATAGATGAAAATATTCTTTTAGAAATAAAAAATTCAAATAAAAATTTTATAGGAATTATAAATAAAACAAATTATATATTTAATAACTATAATTTAATAAATAGTTTATCTATTATAATTTATAATGATTTATTATTTTATAAACTTATTAATTTAAAACCCTATGGTATAATATCCCCGATATTTTTGTTTTTATTTAATTATATTTATAATAATATAATTTTAAATATAAATAACAATAAATTATTTATATATGATAAAAATTACTATAGATTAATAAAGTTTATATATATTTTATATAAAAAAATAAATCCAATTTCAGGAATAAAATTTATTTTAGATAGTATTAATTTATGTGAACCTTATGTAAAATATCCAATTTATAATGTAGATAAACTTTTAGAATATCAAAAAATAAAAAAAATTTTTAATAAAATTATAATATCATAGAAAATCTTAAATAATGAAAATAAAAAAAAATCAAAACATAAATTTAATGTTTAATATTAGGAAGTTAGAAAAAATTTCTCAAACAAACATTTATAAAATTATTAATATATTATCAAAAAGAGCTAATAAAATTTATATTGATATTAATCTTTTTTTAAAAAAAATAAATTTACAATGCTTTAATTTAAAAAATGAAAAAAAAAATAAAATGTATATATATTTAAAAAAAAAAATTAAAAAAATTAATGAATTACCTTATCCTAGTAATTTATCTATTTTAGAATTATTAAATAAAGAATTAATTTATAAAAATAAAGGTAATGGAAAAAAAAATTAATAATATTATTATTAGTGATTCTTTAAAAAATTTATCTATCTATTTAAATAACAATAAATTTTCTAATTTAATAATTTTATTAGATATTAATATTGAAAATAAATGTTTAGATTTACTTTATAAAGATGTTCCTATATTAAAATTAAAAAAAACAATAATTATTAAAATATTATCAGGAGAAAGATATAAAAGTTTAAAAACTTGTATAAAAATATGGAAAATTTTTATAAAAAAAAATATAGATAAAAAAAGTTTATTAATAAATTTTGGAGGAGGAGTTGTTACTGATTTAGGAGGGTTTATAGCTAGTTTATTTAAAAGAGGAATTAATTTTATTAATGTGCCTACAACTTTATTAGGTATGGTAGATGCATCTATAGGAGGTAAAAATGGGATAAATTTTTATAAGTATAAAAATGAGATTGGGGTAATAAATAATCCTATATATACTATAATAAATTATAGATTTTTAGATAGTTTGCCTAAAAAAGAAATATATTCAGCTTTTGGAGAAATTTTAAAATATGGATTAATATATAATAAAAAATATTTTAATTATATAAAAAAAATAAAAATTTATGGGATCGTAAATTGGGTAAAAATAATATATATAGCGGTAAAAATTAAAAATAAAATAGTTGATAAAGACCCTAAAGAAATATTAGGTATAAGAAAAATTTTAAATTTTGGGCATACTATAGGCCATGCTATAGAAAGTTTATTTTTATTAAAAAAAAAGATAATAACACATGGAGAAGCCATTTCATTAGGTATGATATGTGAGTCTTGGATATCTAAAAAAGTTAATAATTTAAGTAATAAAGACTATAAAACTATTTGTAAAGTAATATTAAGTTTTTTTAAGATTAGAAAGATAAAAAAAAAATATTTTAAATATATTTTAAAAATAATTAAAAACGATAAAAAAAATTATAATAATAAAATATATTTAGTTTTATTAAAAAATATAGGATCAGCTTCGTATAATCATGAAGTTCACGAAAAGTTAATTATAAAAAGTATAAAAAAAATGAATGATTTATATAAAAAAAAATAATAAAAACACAAGTATATGAAACCATATGTTAAAAAAACTAATATTAATGATGAAATAAAATCTTCATATATAGATTATGCTATGTCTGTTATTATATCTAGAGCATTACCAGATGTAAGAGATGGATTAAAACCAGTACATAGAAGAATTTTATATTCAATGTATAAATTGGGTATATATAATAATAAAAACTATAAAAAGTCCGCACGTATAGTAGGGGAAGTTTTAGGAAAATATCATCCACACGGGGATAAATCAGTATATGATAGTATAGTAAGAATGGCTCAAAAATGGAATATAAGATATAAATTAATAAGTGGACAAGGAAATTTTGGATCAATAGATAATGATCCTCCTGCTGCAATGAGATATACAGAAATTAAATTGGCTAAGATTACTGAAGAAATGTTAAAAGATATAAAAAATAATACAGTAGATATGAAATTAAATTTTGATGATTCTTTGGTAGAACCTATAATTTTGCCTACTAAACTACCCAATATTTTAATAAACGGAGGAACTGGAATAGCTGTTGGTATGGCTACAAACATGCCACCACATAATTTAATAGATACAATAAATGCTATATGTAAATATATAGATAATAATGATATAAGTATAGATAAATTAGCTTATTATATTAAAGCCCCTGACTTTCCTACTGGAGGAATTTTATTATCTTATGATGGTGTAAATAAGGCTTATAAAACAGGAAAAGGGAAAATAATTATTAGATCAAAATATTTTATAAAAGAAACTAAAAAAAAAAAATATATAATTATTAAAGAAATCCCGTATCAAGTTATAAAAAGTAATTTAATAAAAAAAATTTTTTTCTTAGTAAAAACAGGTAAAATAGAAGAAATATTAAATATAAAAGATGAGTCTAATAAAAATGGAATAAGAATACTATTATTATTAAAAAAAGATAGTATAATAGAAATAGTAATTAATAAACTTTTAAAATATAGTGACCTACAAATTAGTTATCATATAAATAATATAGTATTAGTAAATGGAAATCCTAAACGCTTAAATTTAAAAGAATTAATTTATTATTTTATAGAACATAGGAATGATGTAATTATTAATAAAGCAAAATATTATTTATCCTCTTTTAAAAAAAAATTACATGTATTAAAAGGATTTATTAAAATATCAAATAAAATAGACAAATTATTTAAACTAATTAAAAAATCTATATCATATAATGATTCTTTTAACAAAATAAAAAAAAAATTTAATTTATCTAAACTACAAATAAAATTTATTTTAAATACTAAATTATATAAACTAACTAATAAAGAAGTAAATAATCTATTTAAAGAATATAAAGATGTAAAAAAGAATATAATAAAAAATAAAAGAATTATAAATTCAAGAAAAGAAAGAATGAATATAATTAAAAGCGAATTATCTAATATAAAAAAAACATATGGAGATAATAGAAGAACATTAATAGATTATTCTAGCTATGAATATTTAAATTATAAAAAAGAAAATTTAATAGAAAACTTTAAAGTATTATTAACTATTTCTCATAAAGGATATATTAAAAGGACTATGCTATCAGAATATAAAACTCAAAATAGAGGTGGTGTAGGTAATAGGGGTATGACTATAGATACATACGATAAAATTGAACATATTATAGTAGCTAATAATCATGATACTATTATATTTTTTACAAAATTTGGTAAATGTTATTGTTTAAAAGTATATGAAATTCCTATAGGAGATAAATTATTTAGAGGTAGAGCAATACAAAATTTTATAAAAATAAAAAAACATATTAAAACCTATATATTAATAAAAACGTTAAATGATAAGAATTATATAGATAATCATTATGTAGTTATGGTAACATATAATGGAGTTGTTAAAAGAACAGTCTTAAATAAATATTCAAAAATTAGAAAAAATGGGATAAATGCTATAACAATTAAAGAGAATGATACTTTATTAGAGTCTAAATTAACTAATGGAAATTCTCAAGTTTTAATTGCTATAAAAAGTGGAAAAGCTATAATTTTTAATGAAGATAATATAAAATCAACTAATAGAAATACTATAGGTGTTAAAGGTATAAATATAAATAAAATAAATGATAAAGTTATAGGTATGGTATGTTTTAAAAAAAACACTAATAAAGATGTATTAGTGGTATCTGAACATGGATATGGAAAACGGACTTTATTAAAAAATTATAGAGTAACTAATAGAGGTTGTGTAGGGGTAAAAACTATAAATATTACTAAAAAAACTGGTAAATTAATTTCTATTTTAGTAGTATCTAATAAAGATGATATAATAATAATAAAAAATACTGGTATATTATTAAGAATAAATGTTTCATCTATAAGAATTGTTGGTAGAAATTCTCAAGGGGTAAAATTAATTAAATTAAATAAAAATGAAAAAATAGCTGATGTAGCTTTAGTAAAAAAAAATTAATATATGAAATTAAATAACATTATAAATTATTTAGAAAATAAAAATATAAAAGTTAATAATATAAATTATAACTTTAATGTAGGGGATAATATTAGTGTATATTATAGTTCTAGTAATAATTCTAGTAATATAAAAAAAAAAGACGATAGGTTAAAAAAAAGAAATAAAGTAAAAAACCAAATATTAACTGGATATGTAATAAGTAAAAAAGGAGATAATAAATTTAATAAAACTTTTATAATTAGAAAAATCATTAATAATATAGGTGTAGAAATAACATTTTATTTATATTCTCCATATATAAAAGACATAAAAATAAATAAAAGAGGTAAGGTAAAAAAAGCTAAATTGTATTATCTTAGAAAATTATCTAATAAAAAAATAAAACTAAAAAATAAAAAATAGAGATATAAAATCTCTATTTTTTATAAAATGTTTTAAAATTTTTTTTTATATTTATTGTTTTTCCCCCTTTATTCCAATTAGCAGGGCATAATTCTCCATATTTTTCATAATATTGCCATGCATCTATAATTCTTAAAACTTCATTAATGTTTCTCCCTATATGTACATCATTAATTAATTGATGTCTAATTATACGGTCTTTATCTATAAAAAATAATCCTCTATAAGCTATTAATTCCCCTTTAGCTATTAATTTATTCTCTTTTATAAATAATTCTCCAGATAATACTCCATAATTATATGATATAGTTTTATTTATATCAGATATTAAAGGATATTCTATTCCCATAATTCCACCATCTTCTTTTTTAATTTTTCCCCATGCTAGATGTGTATATTCACTATCAGTTGATACTCCTATAACTTCAACATTTCTAATTTCAAATTCTTCATATAATTCTTGGAAAGCATGTAATTCAGTTGGACATATAAATGTAAAATCTTTTGGATAAAAAAATAATATAATATATTTATTTTTTATTATTTTTTTGAAATTAAATTTTTTTATTATTTTATTTTTTATTACTCCATTAGCTATAAAATTAGGAGCCTTTTTCCCTATTAAATTATTCATAACGTAATACGTTTATTTAATTAATTTTAATTCTTTCTATATATTGTTTAGTAGCAGTATTTATTTTTATATAATCCCCTATTTTAATAAATAATGGGGTATATATTGACAAACCAGTTTCTAATATAGATTTTTTATATTTTTTATTTCCTTTTATTTCTATTTTATTTTTTATTACCTTTAAAATAACATACTTATTTATTTTTAAAGATAAGGGAAAATTATTATTTTTAATAAAATTAATTATTACTTCATCATTATTTTTAAGAAACATAATTTTATCTCCTATAAAATCACTATATAAATTAATTTGATTAAAATTTTTTTTATTAATAAAATAAAAATTTTGGTTTTTTTTATATAAAAAAATATAATGTTTAGAAACAATTTCTATTTTATTAATTTTTGTCCCTGGAAAAAAATTTTTTTTAATTATATTACCATTTTGTAAGTTTTTTATTATAGTTCTTACAAAAGCATTCCCTTTACCTGGGTTAACATGTAAAAAATCCATTATTTTAAAATATTTTTTTTTTATTTCTAAACATATACCTTTTTTGATTTTTGATATATTAATTAACATAATATATATTTTAATAAAATTTGAATTTTAAATATGAAAAGTACTTATAATCCTTCTAATATAAAAAGATTAAGAAAATTTGGATTTTTAAAAAGAAATAAAAAAAATAAAAAAATTTTATATAGAAGAAGATTAAAAAAAAGAAAAAAATTAACAGTAAGTGATAATTAATCCTCTTTATTTACTTTTTTAATTTTTATAGATACTACTATTTGATTATATGGATGTAATATTTTTACATTATTAATTTTTATATCTTTAATATAAATTTTATCTCCTATATCTAAATTAGTAATATCTATATAAAATTCTTTTATATAATTATCTAATGTTGTTTCTATTTTAATTTTTTTTAATGGGATATTACATATAGCGCCTTTAGATATTCCAATTGAATTTCCTTTTATTTTTACGTTTACATAACATTTAAATGGTTTCTTTTTTTCAATTTTATAAAAATCTATATGTAGAATTTTATTTTTTAATATATTATATTGTATATCTTTAACTAAACAAACTATTTTTTTTTTAGTGTTTATACTAACATTAATTATATATTTTTTCTTTTTTATTATTTTTTTAACTTCTACTAAAGGTATATAACAAGGTAAATTAAATTTTTTATTATATATTATACATGGTATGTTTTCTTTTTTATTTATTTTATTTATAGTTCTTTTTTTGACTATTATATTTAATTTATTGTGCATATTATTAAATTTTCATTATTAGGTCTATATCTTTTTCAAATAATACTTCTTTTTTTAATAAGTTTTTAGATAGAATATGTAATTTTTTAATTTTTTTATGTAAAATTCTTTTTGCTCTTTTAAATTCATTATTTATTATTTTATAAAGAATTTTATCTATTTTATAAGCTGTTATTTTACTATATGGGGTATTATTATCAATTAAACTTTTATATGATATATTAGTACTATAACCATAATTTATAATCATATTATAGGCCATTTGGGTACTATTTTCTAAATCATTTAAAGCCCCTGTTGAATAATTTTTATATATTATATATTCAGAAGCTCTTCCACTTAATAATACACAGATATCCTTTTTAATATTATATAAAACTTCAATGTTATTGTTATCTGGATCTGGCAAAATTAATGTAGTACCTAAAGAGGATCCTCTAGGAAGAATAGAAGCTTTTATTATTTTTTTATTTTTATTTAAAATATAATTTACTAAAACATGACCTGCTTCATGATAAGCTATTCTTTTTTTTTCTTTATAATTAAAAATTTTTTTTTCTCCTTCTATTCCTAAATAAAATCTATCTATAGAATCCCCAAAGTCTTCATTATCTATTTCTTGTTTATTTTTCCTAGCAGCTATTAATGCAGCTTCATTACATATATTAGATATATCTGCTCCACTTAATCCAGATGTTTCTTTTACTAATAAATCTAAATTAATATTTTTTTTTACAATTATATTATGTAAATATTTTTTAAAAATATCTTTCCTTTCTATTATATTAGGTAATTTTATAACTATTTTCCTATCAAATCTACCTGGTCTTAATAAAGCTTTATCTAATATTTTTAATCTATTTGTAGCTGCTATAACGAAAACATTAGTATTTTCTTCAAATCCATCCATTTCTGTCAATAATTGATTTAATGTGTTTTCTTTTTCATCATTATAATTACTAATATGGTTGGTACTTCTAGCTCTACCTATTGTATCTATTTCATCTATAAAAATAATAGAAGGAGATACTTCTTTTGCTTTATTAAACAAAGTTCTTACTCTAGATGATCCTACACCTATATAAAGTTCTACAAAACTTGATCCTGATAAATAAAAAAAAGGAACTTTTGCTTCCCCTGCTACAGCTTTAGCTAACATAGTTTTTCCTGTTCCTGGGGGACCTACTAATAATATTCCTTTAGGAATTTTACCTCCTAATTTATTATATTTGTTAGGATTTTTTAAATAATGTACTACTTCTTTTATTTCTATTTTAGCTTTATATAATCCTGCGATATCTTTAAACTTTATATTATTTTCATTATTATATAATTTTACATTGCTTTTAATAGTTTGATTATTAGGGATAATATTAAATACTATAATTATAAAAATTATAATAAATATTAATAGACTATTATTAATTAAAAAATTATACAAGTTAAACTGATAAATATTTTTAAATTCTATCAAATATTTTATTTTATATTTCTTTTTAAATTTATCTAATTGTTTATGGAATAATACTAAATCACCTATATCAAAAGTATATTGATATCTTTTAAAAAAATTAAAAAAATTTTCTTTTAAAAATTTTTTATATAGTTGTATATATATATTTTTTTTATTATTTATTAATATTTTTTTTACTTTATTTTTTAATAAAATTTCTTTAAAAAAATAAGTTATATTAATAAATTTTGGATAAGTAATTATATATTGTATTATAAAAAAAAAAAATATATATATATAATTATTCATAATTATATATTATTTTTTTTTTAAAAATATCAATAATAGGATAATTTTTCCACATATTATCTATATTATAATATATTCGTATTTTTTTTAAAAAAATATTAATAATTAAAAAATTATAATCTATTAATACCCATTTATTATTTATTTTCCCTTCAATATTATACGGTTTTATTTTAAATATTTTATATATTGATTCTACTATTTTATTATATATAGATTCTACATGTAAATTAGATTTTCCTTCACAAATTATAAAAAAATTAAATAGATTATTTTTTTTGTTCCTTATATCTATAACTTTAATATTTGCCCCTTTAATTAAATTTATATTTTTTATAATTTTTTTTATAAAGTAATAATCTTTTTTATAAATTTTCATTTTTATTATAATTTTATATAATTATTTTGTTTTAATAAAAATAAATTTTTCTTTTTTTTTTTAAAATAAAATATTGCTTTTTTTTTATTTATTTTAATTTCTGGATAAGTATTATAATGTACTCCTAATATATTATTACACTTTAATAAATTTGAAGCTAAATATGCATATTTTACATTCATCGTATATCTACCTCCTATAGGTAATATTAATAAATTAAACTTTTCATTAAAATATTTCATATCATTAAAAATATCTGTATCCCCTGATATATAAATTGTTTTTCTTTTATTTTTTATAATAAATCCTCCAGGATTACCTCCATACGTACCATCTTCAAAACTACTAGAATGTAATGCATATACATATCTAATAGAAATTATTTTATTTATTTTTATATAAGACCCATAATTTAAACTTAAAGTTTTACAATTTTTATAATATTTACAAATTTCATAATTAGAAATTATTGTAGAATTATATATTTTAGATAAAATTTCTACATCTTTCGTATGATCATAATGTGCATGTGTAACTAAAATATAATTTATATAATTAAAACTATTAATATAAAAATTAACTTTATTTTTTATAATTTTAGGATTGTTTGTAAAAAATGGATCTACTAAAAATTTTACTGAATTTATATTTAATAAAATCGTAGAATGTGTATAATATATAATTTTTATCATTTTTTTTAATTAAAAATATTTTTTATTAGATTTTATTTTTATTTTATCATAATATTTAAATCCTGTCCCAGCTGGTATTTTATTACCTATAATAACATTCTCTTTTAGACCTTCTAAATTATCTGTTTTTGCACTTATTGCCGATTCACTTAAAATTCTAGTTGTTTCTTGAAAAGAAGCTGCTGATATAAAAGATTTATTATATAAAGCAGATTTTGTAATACCTAATAAAATAGGTTTAGCTATAGCCGGTTTCATTTTTATAGTTTTTATTTTTTTTTTATTTTGTTTTTGTAAATATTTATTTTTAATTTTTAATTTATATTTATTAACTAATTGTCCTTTTTTAAATTTATAACAATCCTCTTTAATAATTACTATATTTTTTATTCTATTATTAATTTTAAAAAATTTCTTTTTATCTACAATATTGCCTTCAATTAAATTAGTATCACCACTGTCAATAATTTTTACTTTTGTCATCATTTGTTTAATAACTATTTCAAAATGTTTATTATTTATTTCTACTCCTTGTGCTTTATATACTTCTTGTATTTGTTTAATCAAATATTTTTGAAAATATCTTATTCCTTTTATATATAATATATCATATAATGATATAAATCCATCTGTTAGTTGTTTACCAGGTTTTATATAATCATTATCTTGTATTAAAAGTTGTTTAGATGTTCTAATTTTATATCTTATTTTTTTTTTTAATTTAAATGATTTTATTAATATTTCAAAAGTACTTATATTTAGTTTTTTTATACTAATTATACCATCTATTTCTGATAATTTTGCAATATTATATGGTTTTCTTGCTTCAAACAATTCTGATAATCTAGGTAATCCTCCGGTAATATCTTTAGTTTGTGAATATTTTCTTGGAATTTTTATTAAAATATGCCCTTTTTTTATTTTTTCATTATCTTCAACATTTAAAGAAGATCCTATAGGTAAATTATATTCTTTAATTTTTTCTCCTACACTATTTATAACAATTAAACTAGGAATTAAAATTTGATTTTCTATAATAATTATTTCTTTATATCCAGTAGTTTCATCTATATTTATTTTATAATTTATATTTTGTTTAAAATTATTATATTTTATTATACCACTATATTCTGATATTAATACAGAATTATATGGATCCCACTTATATATTATATCCCCTTTATTTATATAATCATTATTTTTTAAATATAATATACTACCATAAGGTATATTATTATTATTTTTATATACTTTATTCTTTTTTTTATTTATTATAAAAAATTTAGTAAATCTAGAAACAACTATATATTTTTTATCCCTTTTTATATATTTTAAGTTTTTGTATAATATTCTTCCTTTATATTTAGAAATTATTTTTGTATTTTTTGATAAATTACTTGCAGACCCCCCAAAATGAAATGTTCTTAAAGTCAATTGTGTTCCTGGTTCTCCTATTGATTGTGCTGCTATAACTCCTACTGTTTCTCCTTTTTCAACTAATTTTCCATTAGATAAATTTGTTCCATAACATTTAGAACATATACCATTTTTAGTTTCACATGTTAATGGGGAACGAATAGTAATAGAATTTATTTTATTTTTATTTATTATTTTTATTATTTTATTATTTATTATAGTTCCTTTTTTAACTAAAACTTTTTTTTTATAAAAAATATTTAATAACAAGACTCTACCTAAAAGATCACATGTAGATACTTTATAATTTTTATTATTAATTTTTATTCCATTTAATGTATTACAATTTTTTTCTTGAATTATTACATTATGTACTACATCTACTAATCTTCTCGTTAGATATCCAGCATCAGCAGTTTTTAAAGCAGTATCTGCCAACCCTTTTCTAGCACCATGTGTAGATATAAAATATTCTAATACCGATAATCCTTCTAAAAAATTAGATATAATAGGATTTTCTATAATTTCATTACTATCATTATCATTTATATTAGTAGAACTAGTTATAGACATATTATATTTTTGAGGTTTTGAAATTAACCCTCTTAACCCAGATAATTGTCTAATTTGTACTATAGAACTTCTAGCTTCTGAATCTAACATCATATATATTGAATTAAAATCTTTTATTTTAATTTTTTTTACTACTAAATCAGAAACTTTTGATATTGTATTACTCCATATATCAATAATCTGATTATACTTATCTTGATTAGTTATAAACCCCATATTATAATGTTTATATATTTCATTTACTTTTTTTTTAGTTAAATTAATGACTTTTTTTTTATTTTTAGGAGTTATTATATCTTTAATATTAAAAGAAAGACCACCTTTAAAAGAATAATATAATCCTAATGTTTTTAATTTATCTAAAAATTTAGTTGTTGTAATTATATCAGTTTTCTGTAGTACTTTAATAATTATATTTTTTATAGTGTTTTTATTTATTAATTTATTAACAAATTTAAAATTTTTATATTTAGGTATAATATTATTAAACAAAGCACGACCTATAGTAGTTTTAATAATTTTATTTTTATATTTTAAATTTATTTTATCATGTATTTTTACATAATTCAAGCTATTAGATAAATATATTTCATCTATTGAAGAAAAATATTTTCTTTTTTTTGAATCAATATTATTATTTTTTTTCATAATAGTTAAATAATATAAACCTAATATTATATCTTGTGATGGTATTATAATAGGATTACCATTAGATATATTTAATATATTTTGAGAAGATAACATTAATAATTGTGCTTCTAATATCGATTCTATAGATAAAGGAATATGTACAGCCATTTGATCCCCATCGAAATCAGCATTAAAAGCAGAACAAACTAAAGGATGTAATTTAATAGCTTTTCCTTTTATTAAAATAGGTTGAAAAGCTTGTATGCTAAATCTATGTAAAGTAGGTGCTCTATTTAATAAAATAGGATGTCCTTTTATAATCTCATTTAATATTTCCCATATAAATTTTTTCTTTTCTTTAATAAGTTTTTTAGCACTTTTTATAGTAATTACTATTCCTAAATTTAATAACTTATTAATTAAAAAGGGTTTATATAATTCTAATGCAATTTCTCTAGGTAATCCACATTGATATAGTTTTAAATTTGGTTCAACAACTATTACAGATCTAGCTGAATAATCGACTCTTTTACCTAATAAATTATGTCTAAATCTACCTAATTTTCCTTTTAATGTATCTGATAAAGACTTTAAAATTCTATTATTATCAGTTTTAACTGAATTTATTCTCCTAGAATTATCTAATAAAGAATCAACAGATTCCTGTAACATTCTTTTTTCGTTTACCAATATTACTTCTGGAGCTTTTACTTTTACTAATTTTTTTAATCTATTATTTCTTATAATTATTTTTCTATAAAATTCATTTAAATCTGAACTGGCATATTTTCCTCCTTCTAATTTTACTAATGGCCTTAAATCGGGTGGTATTACAGGTAATACAGTAATTACCATATATTCTGGTTTATTTATATGTTCCCCTTTTAAAAATAATTCTACTATTTGTATTCTTTTTAATAATTCTGATTTTTTAGGTTTATATTTTTCTTTAAATATTTCTTTTTTTAAGTTATTATAGGTTTTTTTTAAATTAATATTTTTTAATAAATAATATATAGCTTCTCCACCAGTTTTTATTATAAAATTGTTTTTATATTTAAATATTTTATTCTTTATTTTTAAATAAATTTCTTCACTTATTAAATCATATAGTTTTAAATATTTATTATTAATTTTTATATTTTTTTTATCCCAAATTTTTAATACTATATATTTTTCATAATATATTATTGATTCTATTTCTCTAGAATTTTTACCAATTAAATATGAAATTTTATTTGGTAAACATCTAAATGCCCAAATATGTACAATAGGAACAGCTAATTTAATATGTCCAAATCTTTCTCTTCTTACAGATTTTTTAGTAATTTCTATCCCACATCTATCACAAAAAATTCCTTTATATTTTATATTTTTATATTTCCCACATGAACATTCATAATCTTTTATGGGACCAAAAATTTTTTCACAAAATAATCCATTTGGTTCTGGTTTTTGTGTTTTATAATTAATAGTTTCAGAATTTAATATTTCTCCATAAGATTCTTTTAAAATATTGTTAGGAGAAGCTAAACTTATTAAAATTTTT